>DMPD01000155.1 GCA_003456125.1 Cyanobacteria bacterium UBA8156
GGTATCGGCGGGAGCTGAACAGCAACGTGAAAATTTTGGCGGATGTATTGGTGAAACACGCGGAACCCCTCTCCACGGCCAATATTGGCTTGGCGATCGAGGAAACCATTCACCGGGGATTGGCGGATGGGATCATCGTCTCGGGGTGTGCGACGGGGTATGCCCCCGATCCCGAAGACCTGCGGCAAGCGCGGCTGGCCTGTGGGGATACGCCCTTGTTCGTGGGGTCGGGCACCACGTGGGAAAACGTAGGGGAATTGTTGCGGTATGCCGACGGGGCGATCGTCTCTACTTCTCTAAAACGGCACGGCCAACTCCGGCAACCCATCGATCCGCTCCGGGTAGCCCGGCTGCTGGAGGCGCTGCACAGTGCGCAGGCGGAGGGGCTGGGCACCTACAACGGACGGTGGACGGGAAACCCCGCCGAACGGTTGGCTGGGGTGTAGGTGGCCCCTTTGTTTGCGTTTACTTTGGTCGAAACCTGTCCGGTCACGGGGGCGCGGGCGGGTTGCCTGGAAACCCCCCACGGCCCGGTGTTGACCCCGCGCTTCATGCCGGTAGGCACCCTCGCCAACGTCAAAACCGTAACGCCGGCCCAGTTGCGGGAATGTGGGGCGGAAATGGTTTTGGCCAATACCTACCACCTCCATTTGCAGCCGGGGGAAGATGTGGTGGCGGCCGCTGGCGGGTTGCACCGATTTATGGGCTGGTCGGGGCCCATCCTGACGGATTCCGGGGGGTTTCAGGTGTTCAGCCTCAGCGAAATTCGCCAGATTGACGAGGAAGGGGTGTCGTTTCGCTCTCCCCGCGATGGCTCTACCATCACCCTCACCCCTGAATCCTCGATCGCCATCCAAAATACCTTGGGGGCCGATGTGATTATGGCTTTTGACGAGTGCCCCCCCTATCCTGCCACCCATGACGCGGTGGCCCTAGCGGTGGAGCGTACCGCCCGCTGGTTGGAGCGGTGTTTTCGGGCCCACGAGCGTCCGGATCAGGCCCTATTCCCGATTGTGCAGGGGGGGGTATACCCCGATCTCCGCCGGCGATCGGCGGCCCTGGTGACTGCTTTTGATGCGGTGGGCTATGCTGTGGGGGGGGTCAGCGTCGGCGAGCCGCCCCATCTCATTGAAAAAATGGTGCGGGCTACCACCCCGTTGCTGCCGGCCCACAAACCCCGGTATTTGATGGGGGTGGGCACCCACCGCGAAATGGTACGGGCGATCGCCGCCGGTATTGACTTGTTTGATTGCGTGATTCCGACCCGTTTGGCCCGGCACGGTGCGGCGTTGGTGGGGACCCCCAGCGATGCCCAAGGTCTCGGCGACAACGAATCCCGGCGCTGGAACCTGAAAAACGCCAAATTTCAGCGGGATTTCCGCCCCCTCGACGAAACCTGTCCTTGCTACACGTGCCAGAATTTTAGCCGGGCCTACCTGAATCACTTGTTGCGATCGCACGAAATGTTGGCCTACACCCTCCTCTCCATCCACAACACCACAGAGTTGATTCGTTTGACCAGCCGGATTCGGCAAGCGATCTTGCATTGCACCTTTGCCACCGAATTTGGGCACTTCTTGACGGAGCCGGTGGATGCTTGAAGACACCTCTCACCACCGGTCGCAGGGCCACTGTCCCTGATGCTCGATCCTCCTTGCGAATTAGGGAGGGGTCATCTGAGCAAAGATGGGTAAATTTGCGAGAAATCGGGGTAAGATAGGTTCCCGAGTAAAATAGATGCATGGAAGTCATCCCGGCCATCGACATCTTGGATGGGCGCTGTGTCCGCCTTTATCAAGGTGATTACGAACGTAGCGAGATATTTGACGAAGACCCCCTGGAAGCGGCCAAACGATGGTGCGACCTGGGGGCTAAATGTCTGCACGTGGTGGATCTGGATGGCGCACGGGAAGGGTCGCCGCGCAACCTCAAGCTGATTGAAGCGATCGCCCGGGCGTTGCCGGTACGGGTGCAGGTGGGCGGGGGCATGCGCAGCCGCGACCGGGTGACCCAGGTTTTGGCGACGGGGGTCAGTCGGGTGATTTTGGGGACGTTGGCGGTGGAGCAGCCTCAGGTGGTGGCTGCTTTGTGCGCCGAGTTCCCCGATCAGATTTTGGTAGGCATCGACGCCCGCAACGGCATGGTGGCGACTCGGGGTTGGCTGAACACCTCCGAGGTGACGGCCCTGGATTTGGCGCGGCGGGTGGCGGGCATTGGCATCGCCGGTATTGTGTACACCGACATTCAGCGGGATGGCACCCTCAGCGGCCCCAACCTGGAAACCCTGCGGCAGATCGCCACCGAAACCGGGTTGCCCATCCTGGCTTCGGGGGGCATTGGCAGCCTCACGGATTTGCTGAGTTTGTTCGCTTTAGAGCCGTTGGGGGTGATGGGGGCTATCCTCGGCAAAGCCCTGTATACGGGTCACATTGATTTGCGGGAAGCCCTCAAGGCCGTGGGCGAAGGTCGCTACCAGGATGTATCCATGGGAGGGGCGATCGCCTAGCGGTTTGGTTGGAGGGCGGTGCTAAGATGGGCCCGGTCTAACTTCTGGGGACTGCCCATGCCTCGTACCCAACGCAACGATAATTTTGTGGATCGCACCTTTACGGTGATTGCCGATACGATCCTCAAATTGTTTCCCGCCAGCAAACGGGAGAAGGAGGCCTTCGCCTACTACCGGGATGGCATGTCGGCGCAAGGGGATGGGGAATATGCCGAAGCCTTGGCCAACTACGAAGCGGCCCTAGAGCTAGAAGAAAACGCCTACGATCGCAGCTACATCCATTACAACATGGGTTTGATTTATGCCAGCAACGGCGATCGGGAAAAGGCGTTGGCAGCCTACACGACGGCGATCGATCTCAATCCGCGATTGCCCCAAGCCCTCAACAATACCGCCGTGATTTATCACTACATGGGGGAACGGGCGGAAACGGAAGAGGAACAACAACGCCTCTTTGATCTGGCGGCCGAGTATTGGATCCGGGCCATTCGGTTGGCCCCCAACAACTACATCGAGGCCCAAAATTGGCTGAAGACCACGGGCCGCGCCGATATCAACGCATTTTTCTAGCATTTTTTGAGGAGAGAACATGGCGATCGCCCGGGAAGAAGTGCAGCACATTGCCCATTTGGCGCGGTTGTCGCTGACGGAGGAGGAAACCGCGAAATTCACGGGGCAATTGGGGGACATTTTGGATTATGTGGCCCAGTTGCAGGAATTGGACGGCGAATTGGGGGACGTGGCGCCCATGGCCCGACCGATTGATACCGCCAACGTGGTGAGACCCGATGGGTTGTCCCCGTTTGCCGCTCGGGAAGTGCTCTTGAATGGGGCACCGGAACGGGAGGGAGACTTTTTCCGGGTACCGCAAATTTTGGCTTGAAATCCATACCCCCGCTCTCCCGTTTTGGGAGAGCGGCAGGGGGTGAGGGCAAAATTTGCCGATTCCGTTAAAGGTTGCCGCGACAAGGAAAAGCTCAAGACAAACAGCCGGAGGTTTGGGGATGGAAGGGGCTGCAGTCTTTGAGAAACGGTTATCGCCGCCCGTGGTGGGCGATCGCCTGGTGGTGGTGTTGTACGACCAGTTGAATTTGGCGATGTGGCCCGCAGAGGTTCTGGCTGAGGCAACGTTGGTGTTTGTGGAGTCCTTGGCCTACGCGACTTTTTTGCCCCATCATCCCCTCAAACTCACGTACATTTTGAGTGCCCAGCGGCATTTTGCTTTGGACTGTGCCAAAGCCGGCTACCGGGTCTTGAATTGGCGCACGACGGGCACCCACGCCGACGGCGCGGCGGAGGTGTTGCAGGCGTATCCGGGAACCCATCTCACCTACATGGAGCCCAGCGAGTGGGAACCCCGCCACCAATTGCGCGCCTTGCGATCGCCCGATCCCACTCGCCTCACGGAAATTCCCAACGCCTTTTTTCTGACTCCCAAAGCGGAATTCACGTCCAAAATTCGCCGGGGGTATCGGTTGGAGACGTTTTACCGGGAAATGCGGAAACGCACGGGTTATTTGATGGCTCACGGCAAACCCGTGGGCGATCGCTGGAATTTTGACCAGGAGAACCGGCAGAAGTTGCCCAAAGGGGTAAAAGTGCCGCCGGTGCCGACCTTCCCCATGGATGAGATTACCCAAGAGGTGTGGGCCTTGGTACAGGGGGCGTTGCCCCATCCCTACGGTCAGGACATCGCCCCGTTTGCATTGGCGGTGACCCGCACCCAAGCCCTCGCCTTGCTAGCGGATTTTGTGGCGCAGCGGTTGGACAGCTTTGGCCCCTACGAAGATGCGATGCGTACCGGCGAACCGTTTTTGTTTCACTCGGTGCTCTCCATTTATCTCAACAATGGGTTGCTGTTGCCGCAGGAAGTGTGTGAACAGGCGATCGCTGCCTACGATGCCGGTCAAGCTCGACTCAATTCGGTGGAGGGATTGGTACGACAGGTGTTGGGCTGGCGGGAATTCATTCGCATTTACTATGAAGCCCAGATGCCGGCCGTGCGAGAAGCCAATCACTTCGGGTTTACCGAAGCCTTACCGACGGCGTTTTGGGACGGGGAGATTGAGTTGGCTTGTGTGCGAGATGCTTTACACCAGGTGCACACCCGCGCCTATTCCCATCACATCCAACGGCTGATGATTCTCAGCAACTTTAGCAACCTCACCCAGACCGATCCCCGGGCCCTCAACCAGTGGTTTTATGCCGCCTATGCCGATGCCTATGAATGGGTGGAGTTGCCCAATGTGTTGGGGATGGCGACCTATGCCGATGGCGGCATTCTCGCTTCCAAGCCCTACATTGCCGGCGGCAACTACGTGCGCAAAATGAGCGATGCCTGCGATCGCTGTGCCTACGATGTGAAACAGAAAACCGGCGATCGAGCTTGTCCGTTGAATTACTTGTATTGGGATTTTGTCGCGCAGCACCGGGCCGACTTTTTGGAAAACGGCCGCGTTTCGTTGGCTTTGATCACCTACGACAAGAAAACCGAGGTGGAAAAACAGGCGATCGCCGATTCGGCTACGCGGTTCCGGCAGCAGTTGCGGCGTACCGGTTAGGGGTCGAGACCCAGAGCCTTGAGACGATCGCGCAGGCGTGCCAGTTCCGCTTCCATCTGCAAGCGCTGTTGAGCCTCTTGCTGAGCCCGTTGTTCTGCTTGCTGAGCTTGCCGTTCCGCCAACAACCGCTGCCATTCTTCTTGACGGCGCAGTTCTGCCTCGGTGGGGTACCGTTCCCCCTGCTCGTTATACCAGTACAACCAGCGCCGCTGCCATTGTCCCACGGCCCGTTCCGCGTACCCCAGACCCAACCCCAAGGTCGGCACCCAAATCGGATTCCCCAACCGCCGTTCGTATTTTCCGTTCACAAGGTCATACACTTCCAAAAACGCGCGGTCGCGGTAGCGCCGACCGCGACCGACCAGCGGATTGCACACTGCGTAATGCAAAATTCCCAGTTCCTGGTACCGCTGCAACTTTTCTTCATATTCCCCGTTGTAGTTTTGGGAGACCACCTCCAACACCAAATCCGGGAACTTACCTTCTTCCCACACCACATAGCTCAGCCGCCCGTTTTCATCCTTGAGGTGGGGTACCCCCAGGGATAGCAAGGCATCGGGCACGATCGCCGGTTGGTCGGGCCGGTAATACAGGCCCATATCCACCGCAAAAAACCAGTCGTCCCGCTCGGCCCAAATCCGCCGCAAAACTTCCTTGAGCAGTTGGGGCAGATCGTCCTGCAATTGATTGTCCACCGGGGTTTCGTCCGAGTCGGGGAGATCGGCCGCCGTCGGCAACGGGCCTTCCCAATAAATCATGGTCTGCTCCTCCTAAACCAAACGTTACGCCGGCACCGGCAACCGTTGAAACAGAGGACTGGGTTGGGGTAAGGGGGTGCCGGTGGGCAAGACCCCCCATTGCGTATGCTCCCAACTGTTGACCGCCGGAAAGGCCAAACCCAACTGCCGGTAGGCTTCACGGCTCAGCGTTGGCGTAATCGGGGAAAGCCCATAAACACTCAAGCGCGAGGCTTCCAAAACCGTATACAACAACTCCACAATTGGTGCCAAATCCCCTTCCTTGAAGCGTTTCCAGGGGGCTACCTCATCAATCAGCTTGTTGCAGGCCGTCACCAGCGCCAAAATCCCTTCGCATACCCCCACAAAATCTAGGGATTCGTAGCCAGGGGCTAGGCGATCGCCCAGGGTCTGGGCCAGATCCACCACCGGTGCAGTGAGGGCTTGAATCTCCTGGGTCTGAGGGATTGGCACCTGGCCACCACAGTATTTGTGGGTCATGTTCAGGCTGCGGTTCAAAAGGTTGCCCAAACTGTTGGCCAAATCGGCGTTGACGGTTTCCACAAACCGTTTTTCACTGAAGTCACCGTCTTTGCCCAACACAATTTCGCGCAAAAAGAAATACCGGACGGCATCGGCTCCATAGGTATCCACCAACGCAAACGGATCGAGGGTATTGCCCAAACTTTTGCCCATTTTCAGACCGTCTTTGGTGAGAAACCCGTGGCCAAACACCCGCTCTGGCAAAGGCAATGCCGCCGACATCAACATTGCCGGCCAGTAAATAGCATGAAACCGCAAAATGTCTTTGCCAATCAGATGCAGCCGAAACGGAAACCAATGTTTGACGGCATTTTCGAGGGTGGGTTCCTCCCCCGGTGCCAACAGGGCACTGATGTACCCCAACAGAGCATCAAACCAGACGTAGAGGGTGTGGCTGGGATCGGTGGGCACCGGAATTCCCCAACTCAAATTCACCCGCGAAATCGAAAAATCCCGCAATCCCTGACTCACAAATCCCAATACCTCATTGCGGCGGCTGAGGGGCTGAATGAAGTCCGGCCGCTCTTGATACAGGGCTTCGAGGCGGGCTTGGTACTTGGCAAGCCGAAAGAAATAATTGGGTTCATCGCGCCACTCGCAGGGTATCGTGACGTGAATCGGGCACTTGCGCTCGGCCAGCAACTCTTTCTCGTCCTTAAATTCTTCGCAGGCGACGCAGTACCACCCCTGTTGCCGTTCCAGGTAAATATCCCCTTGCGCCCACACCCGCCCGTAAAACTCGGTCACGATCGCCCGGTGCTGGGGACTGGTCGTCCGCGAAAACCGATCGTATTCAATGTGGAGCTTTTGCCAGAGGTCTTGAAATTGCGCCACCAGGCGATCGCAGTGGGCTTGGGGTGGCAATCCGCTTTTCTCGGCGGAGCGTTGAATTTTTTGCCCGTGCTCATCGGTGCCGGTCACAAACAGGGTGGGGTACCCCCGCAACCGACCGTAGCGACTCAACGCATCGGCGGCCATGGTGGGGTAGGCGCTGCCCATGTGGGGGGCATCGTTGACGTAAAACAGCGGCGTGGTCAGGGCAAAAGGAGTCATGGGGGGAAACGTTACGGAAATTAACCATCCCCGCCGGGTGGCCGTCGCTGGGGGGGAAGTTTCGATTGTAGTATTCATGGTAACCGTCCCGTGAGCCTGCGCTACCATAGGGGCGATTCCCGTTGGCGATCCAATACAGAAAAGGGAGGCCCGCGATCGTGATTGAAATGAAAGTGGCAGGGATTGCCATCGATGCCATCAGTCGGAGTCCCATCGTGCTGCTGCGGGATGGCACCGATCGCCGGGCTCTGCCCATCTGGATTGGCGAAGCCGAAGCCCGGGCCATTGTGGCGGCCCTCGATCCCAAGCCGACCCCCCGCCCCATGACCCACGACCTGTGCCTGACCATGATGGAAATGCTGGGGGCGGAAATCGAACGGATTGTGGTGCACGACCTGCGGAACAGTACCTTCTTTGCCACGATCGTGCTGCGGCACGAGGACGAAAAAATCGAAATCGATGCCCGCCCCAGCGATGCGATCGCCTTGGCGTTGCGGGCCAAGTGCTCGATCTGGGTGATGGAAGAAGTGGTGTTGGAGGCCTCGGTGCCGGTTGATCGGGATGCCGACGAGGCCGAGCGGCGGGCCTTTCGCGAATTTTTGGCGGGGGTCAAGCCGGGGGATTTTCGGAAACACGACAGCCCCCAAGCCAACGAGGGTTGAGCGGGAGGGCTGAGCGGGCAGTAAGGTTCTTGGCTCCCCTCTCCCTGGCTCCTGAGCCTGCCGAAGAATAGAGAGGGGCTGGGGGTAAGGGCAACGGTTCCCCACCTCGAAAATCCAACCCTTCCCTCCCCGAAGATGAGAGACCCGCGGCGAGATTGGTTTAGGCTAAATTAGAGGCGGTTTGGGGCAACAAAAACGCGGTTGGAGAAGCACCCATGTTGCGCAGTGGCTGGTCGCGCCGGCAATTCTTGAAACAGGGCCTGGGGGCCGCGATCGCCTCGCGGTTGTTGGGGGGGTGTGGCGGCGTGCCCCCCTCTCAGCAGTTGTTTATTTACGGGTGGGAAACCTACGTCAACACCCAAGAGATTTTCGATCGCTTTTTGGACGAAACCGGCATCGAGGTGCGGGGCGATAGCTACGACTCGTTGGAGGTGATGGAAGCGCGCCTCAAGGCTACGGGCAACCAACTGGGCTACAGCATCATTTACCCCAGTGACATTTCGGTGGAGCGGATGCGGTTGCGCGGCGATCTGGTGCGCCTCGACAAAACCCTCTTGACCGATTTTGCCAACCTTGACCCCAAGTATCTCGATCCGCCCTACGACCCCGGTTCCCAATACAGCATCCCGTTGGCACCGGGCACCACCGGCATCGCCTACAACGCCAAGCAAGTGCGGGAACTCACCGGCAGCGAGCCCACGGATTGGGGTTTTTTGTGGCAACACCGGGACAAACTGAAAATCACCCTGCTCAACGACATGCGGGAGGTGTTGGGCATGGGGCTCAAAAGTTTGGGATTGGACTACAACTCGGCGAATCCAGCGGAAATTCAGCGCGCCTACGAGCATTTGCGGGCCCTCAAACCGGCGATTGTCAAATACGAAACCTATGCCTGGACGGAGTTGCTGGCGGCGGGAGACATTGCCCTGAGCATGGCCTATTCGTTGGATGGGATTGCCGTAACGCAGCAAGACCCCAACATCCGGTTTGTGCTGGCCGACAGCGGCCCTACCCTCTGGATTGATACCATCGCCATGCCGAAGGGGGCCCCCAACCCGGAAGCGGCCTACGCCTGGATGGCTTACTCCCTGCGGCCCGAGGTGGCGGCGGCCTACGTCAATGCCACCAACGCCGGTACCACCAATCGCTTGGCCCTGGATCTGGTGGAACCCGGCATTCGGAACACCCCGGCCTGGACCATAGACGAAACGGTACTGCGCAAGGGCCATTGGACAGCGCTTTTGCCAGATGCGGTGTTGCAGGTCTACAACGAATACTGGACTCGTCTTTCCAGTGCTTGAAGTTGGCGCTGGCTGCACCGAGAGGAACACCCTAAATCCCTCTCCCCGGCGCCTACTCTGGGAGAAGGGGTTGGGGGATGCGGAGAAACTGGTCAAAATGGGACGCACCCGATCCAAGCAAAACCCCTGTCAAGCGGTCTGTTTTACTTTTGTCGATTGCCGTATACCACCAACTGACAATCCAAAATTTTGAACCCGTAGCGCTCCGCCACCTTGCGGCAGATATCCACCACCGTATCGTCGGCAAACTCCACAATTTCTCCCGTCTGGGCACACACCAAGTGATGGTGCGATTGCGAAGACAGCAAATTCAGCTCGTAGACCTTCTCGCCTTCCCCCAGTTCCAACTCCCGCAGAAACCCCAACCGAGCCATCACCCGCAATGTCCGGTACACCGTAGAAACACTCAGGGGATGTCCCCGTTGCACCAACAACCGGGAAACCTCGTCGGCGCTGGCGTGTTGCCCCTCCGGCAAATCCAAGAAAATTTCGACAATGCGTTCCCGCTGTGGGGTCATGCGCCACCCCCGCGACTTCATCTCGGCCCGGAGGGCTTCGTAGGAAAAGGTCACAATGCCGCCTCGTAACACCGCTCCAGCCAGTCCCGCAGCGGTGCCGGCTCCCCTTGCATCCACAAAACATGCCAAACCTGCCACACTGCCAGGGGCGAAGCCACCGTCGCCAGCAGGGGCCGATCGGCCCGACAGGTACAGGGAATACCCAATTCCTGCAATCGCCGCCAAACCGCCCAGCGATCTCCCAGGGCTGCCCCGATCTCCCAGGGCAACCACTCGGGATGGGCTTGGCCCGCCTGTCGAGGCCACTCTTGCTGCTCTTTGACGGGTGCTTGAACCTGGGTGCGCCCTGGGACGCCTACCATCTCTGAATCCAACACCTGCTCCGCTGCCTGCAAAAAAGGCAATACCAAAGGTTGCTCCACGGTCTTGTTTATCGCTTACATCTGGGATTGACTATAGCTTAACTGAGAATCAAGTGCAATAAGTATTTCGACAAACCGGGGGGCACGGGGTGGTTGCTATGAACAAAGCCTTGCCCAGTAAGGCTTTTGGTTGCGCGATCGGTTGTATTTTGATTCAAGCCAGCAATGGAAAATGGTCTTTGCTGCGATCGCCCCGGCGGCGTGCCGACCCACACCCTGGGCAAAATTTTTAATGAAATTGGTTTGCAGGATTGTTTGAACTCATTGGCAATAAGTTTGGCGGTGAGGGCCAGGCAAGAGGGTTGGGGAGGGACGTCAGTAGGGAACATCGCGGCGAATCGCTTTGGGTTTGAGGGGCAGCGATCGCCCGCAAAATCGCTGGCAATAAGGCTTCGCGCGCTTTTGGCACCCCTTGCGTCCTCAGGGCTGCCCTGATAGAGTGCACGCATTGGAATTTTGCTTCAGCATCCACACCTCTAACTCAGGAGAAACACCATGGCCCCAATTTCCGGTTTGGTACATGCTTACGGGCAAGTGGTCGACAATGTGATCGGCCTAGAGAAATCGGTAACAGAGCCGGTTTGTGAGGGTCTCAATGCTTTGTTTGCGAGCTTTCAGGCTCTGTACCTGCAATATCAGAAGCATCACCTTGTGGTGGAGGGTTCTGAGTTTTATCAACTGCACGAGTTCTTTCAAGAAAACTACGATGCTGTGCAAAGTCATGCCCACGACTTGGGGGAGCGCTTGAACGGCTTGGGGGGGGTACCCGCCGGTAGCTTTGCCCGCTTGGCGGAACTCTGCTGCTTCACGCCGGAAGAAGACGGGGCCCACGATTGCCGCACGATGTTGCAAAACGATTTGGCAGCGGAACAGTCGATTTTGCAATTGTTGCGGCGGCAGGCCAGCTTGGCGGAAAGCCTGGGCGATCGCGCCACCCGCTACCTCTACGAGCAAATTTTGCTCAAAACCGAAGAGCGGGCTTACCACATCGCCCACTTCTTGGCCCCCGATACCCTGGTGCGGGTCAACGGTCGCTAGGACTGGTCTTCGGCCAGCAAGCCGGCAATCAGTACTCGGGCATCCCCAGGCTGACAACCGGTCTTGCGGGTACCGTCCGGTAACTCCAAGGTAGGGCCTTCCTTACACCCCTTCAAACAGCCGGTGACTCGCAATGCTAAGCGATCGCCGGCGTTCCATTCTTCAATGGCTCCCTGGAGGGCCTGACAAAGGGCTTCGCTGCCCCGTTTCCGGCAACTGCCCCGATTGCACACCGCCAGCACGCGCACGGGCTGCGGGACCGCGGGCATAGACGGGGGCCACTGGGGCGGGGTCACCGTTGCCGTCAATACCTCAAAACCCTGCACCTTGAATTCGCGGCGATCGCCCGCCGGCGCCAACCACAGACGCAAAGACACCGGCGCCGTCAACACCCGCACCGCCTCTCCCCGCAGGTGTTTGGGCAGTTTCACTGTAAATTCTCCCGTGGTGCTCTGCAACCGCAGGTACTTGAGCTTAAATTCACGATCCAAGGCAAAGCCCAAAAACGGCGCGGCGATGGTCAGCAAACCGTTGGGCAGTAGGGTGGGGGGTTGGGACATAGGTGGAAAACGGTAAAGTTCTGTCCTTTAGCATAGGACGACAGCCGGGAATCGGCGCAGTCGAAAATCGCGACGGCGATCGCCTATTTACAAACAGCTTCTTTTTTGCTACTTTGATTGTTTGTGATTTCTGGCAATCGCTTTGGCTAATGTAATTGTCATCGGCACGCAGTGGGGAGATGAGGGCAAGGGCAAAATCACCGATCTGCTGAGCCGTTCGGCCGATGTGGTGGTGCGGTATCAGGGTGGGATCAACGCCGGCCATACGGTGGTGGTGAACGATCGCACGTTCAAGCTGCATCTAATTCCTTCGGGGATTTTGTACCCCCATGTGGATTGCATCATTGGCAGCGGGACGGTGGTGGATCCGCAGGTATTGATCGAGGAATTGGACGGTCTGGAGGCGTTGGGGATTTCGACATCCCGGCTATACATCGCCGAGACGGCCCACGTGACCATGCCCTACCACCGGTCGATTGACATTGCGGCGGAAGCCCAGCGGGCGGAACACCGGTTGGGCACCACCGGGCGCGGGATTGGCCCCACCTATGCCGACAAGTCGGAGCGGACGGGCGTTCGCATCGTGGATTTGATGGATGTAGAGACCCGGGAAGAGGTCTTCCGGTGGGCGATCGTCCAGAAGAACCGGGTTTTGGAGAAGCTCTACAATCTGCCGCCGTTGGATCCGGGGGAAACCATTGCCCAGTATGCCCGGTATGCCGACCGGTTGCGGCCCCACATTATTGATGCTTCCCTAAAGATCGACGAAGCGATCCGCCAGCGGCGCAACATTTTGTTTGAGGGCGCCCAGGGCACCCTGTTGGATTTAGACCACGGCACCTATCCCTACGTCACTTCTTCCAACCCGGTGGCGGGGGGGGCCTGCATCGGGGCGGGGATTGGCCCCACCATTGTCGATCGCATCATTGGGGTAGCCAAGGCCTACGTAACGCGGGTGGGGGAGGGTCCTTTCCCCACGGAACTGCGGGATGGAGTTGGCCAATTGTTGGGGCAACGGGGTGCTGAATTTGGCACCACCACGGGGCGGGCCCGGCGTTGCGGTTGGTTTGATGGGGTGATCGGTCGCTATGCGGTGCGGATCAACGGCTTGGATTGTTTGGCCATCACCAAGCTGGATGTGCTGGACGAGTTGCCGGAAATCAAGGTGTGCGTGGCCTATGAATTGGATGGGCAGGTGATTCGGGACTTCCCCAGCAATGCCCGCACCTTTGCCCGCTGCCGCCCGATTTACGAAACCTTGCCGGGGTGGCAGCAATCCACCCAACGTTGCACCACCTTGGCGGAATTGCCGGAAGCCGCCCGCAAATACCTGCAATTTCTGTCGGATTTGTTGGAGGTGCCGATCGCCATTGTGTCGTTGGGGGCGAGTCGCGGTCAGACCATCATTGTCGAAGACCCGATCCACGGCCCGAAACGGGGGTTGTTGCCCCGGAGTCGCGAAGTCTCGTAAGGGGGTCTTGCTTTGCAGACCGCCAACATTTACAATGCCTAGTTCTTGACCAACGAAGTTCCACCAGCCAAAGCCAACCTATGAGCCTGCAAATTACCTGTCAAAAGCGACCGGAGAACATCAATCCCCGGGCCCTACGCCGCAGCGGCCAAACCCCGGCCACGGTCTACGGCCACAATGGGGCGGAGTCGGAGGCGATCGTGATGAGCAAGAGCGAGCTGATTCGGTTGCTGCGCCATGCCAACTTGAACAATACCACCGTGGATTTGATTGTGGAGGGGGGGTTCCAGGGGCGGACGGTGCTGCGGGAAGTGCAAAACCACCCGTTCAAAAACGAAGTGTATCACCTCAGCTTTTTCGCCTTGGCCAATCAAAAATCCGTCCGGGTAGATATTCCCCTGAAGTTTAAGGGTACGCCGGTGGGGGTGAAAACCGGGGGGACGGTGGAAGTCTTGAAACCGGTATTGCAGTTGATTTCGCCACCGGACAAAATCCCAACGACGATTGAGGTGGATATTAGCCACTTGGCGGAAGGGAAAGGCATTCATGCGGGGGCGATCGCCTTGCCGGAGGGCTCGGTGTTGGCGACGGATCCCACACCGTTGGTGGTGTCGGTGAAACGGGGCCGGCGCGCCAGCAAGGGCGGCTAGTGTTGCCGTTTCGCAGCCTCGCCTGGACGGGGCACAGCTTGCGACTTTTGGATCAACGGCGGTTGCCCCATGTCACCGAATACGTCGAATGTACGACGGTGGCGGAGGTAGCCGCGGCGATCGCCGCCATGACGGTGCGCGGGGCTCCGGCGATTGGGGTGGCCGCGGCCTATGGCGTGGTCTTGGCGGCCCAAGCGGTGACGGACTTCGACTCCCTACCGGCGGTTTTGCAGACGGCGGCGGCTAGCCTGAAGGCCGCCCGTCCTACGGCGGTGAATTTGGCGTGGGCAGTGGATCGACTGTTGCAGGTGTCGGGGCCGGACTTGGCCACTTGGCAAGCCCGCTTGTTGGCGGCGGCCCATCGCTTGTACCAAGAGGATGCGGAGATCAACTACCAAATTGGGTGTCAGGCCCAGGCCGTGATCCCCAACGAAGCAACGGTGATCCACCATTGCAATACGGGTGCGCTGGCGACGGTGGACTACGGCACCGCCTTGGGGGCGATCCGGGTGGCGGCGGAGCAGGGGAAAAAGTTGATGGTTTACCTGGACGAGACCCGGCCACGGTTGCAGGGAGCCAGCCTGTCGGCCTACGAGTTGCTGGCCTACGGCATTCCCTTTCGGGTGATGGTGGATGGAGCTTCTGGACATCTGATGCGCACCCAGAAGGTGGATTTGTGCATTGTGGGGTGCGATCGGGTGGCCGCCAACGGGGATGTGGCCAACAAAATCGGTACCTACAACCTAGCGTTGGCGGCGAAGGCCCACAACGTACCTTTTTATGTGGCTTGCCCCCTTAGTTCCCTGGATTTGACCACCCCCCACGGGGAAGCCATTCCCATCGAGGAGCGGGACAGTCGGGAAATCACCCATATTGGCGATCGCCCCATTGCCCCGCTGGGAACCCCTGTCTACAACCCGGCTTTTGATGTGACCCCAGCAGCCTATGTTACGGCTTTTATTACCGAAAAAGGTTTGGTGTATCCGCCCTATGGGGAGACCTTGCCGCGGTTGCGGGAAATGCTAAGCTAGGGAAACTCTTGGTTTTGGCGAATTTGTTCTTGATTGTTGTTTCTATTTAGGAGTGTGTAGCGCATGACGCAAATTGTTCTGGGCGAAAACGAAGGCATCGAATCGGCGTTGCGGCGGTTCAAACGTCAAGTCTCGAAGGCGGGTATCTTTGCCGATATGAAGAAAAACCGCTACTTTGAAACCCCTCAAGAAAAGGAGAAGCGCAAGGCGATCGCCAAGCGGAAACTGCGTCGCACCCACCAACGCTAAATCCCGTCAATTTTTTGTGGGTTGCCGTATAGGCTTTTGCGGAATTTTGCCCGGATGAGTTTGCCCCTCGCCCCCAGTCCCTCTCCCCGGGCGGGGGAGGGGGGGCAAGAAAGCCCGCAAATATGCTC
>DMPD01000065.1 GCA_003456125.1 Cyanobacteria bacterium UBA8156
TCCGATCTAGTCGTCGCGGGTATCGATTTTGATCTTTTCCCCCACGTTCACAAACAACGGCACCATCACCGTGGCCCCGGTTTCCACCTTGGCGGGCTTGGTACCGCCGGTGGCTGTATCCCCCCGCACCCCCGGATCGGTTTCGATGATTTCCATCACCACCGTGTTGGGCAACTCCACTTCCAAAACCTGAGCGCCCCACCGCACCACGCTCACTTCCATACCCTCTTTGAGGTACTTCACCCGATCGCCGATTTGTTGGGGGGTCAGGGTCGCTTCTTCATAGGATTCCATATCCATGAAGATGTAGTTATCCCCTTCCTTGTACGTGTGTTGCATGGTGCTTTTTTCCAGCACGGCTTGGGGCACGGTTTCCCCCGCCCGAAAGGTACGTTCCAACACGCTCCCGGTTTGAGAATTTTTGAGCTTGGTGCGGACAAAGGCGGCTCCTTTCCCCGGTTTCACGTGGAGAAACTCCACCACCCGCCAAACCGAACCGTCTAGCTCGATGGTCACCCCCGGCCGAAAATCGTTGCTGGAAATCATGCGTGGACGCGGATATTTGCGTGTAGTAGTGTATCAGGTTTCGGCCCTCCCCCTGCCTTGCCCTACACTGGAAGTGCCCAGGGATACTTTTGGAGTAACGTCGTGGTGTTCGATTGGTTTCGCCGGCGCTTTACCGATGCCGATAAACCCGCGGAGGCTCTGCCTGCGGAAACACCACCCGCGAATTCTGCCCCCGCGACGGCACCACCCGCTCCCGACCTGCTGGCTTGGGCCAAAACCGCCTACGCCAACACCCAAGCGGAAGCTCCTGCACCCGACACCCCAGCCGTCGATCATCCTCCCCCCGCGGTTGCGATTGAGGCGGTTCCCGCAGCCGCAGATCCTCCCTCCCCCGTCGCCAATCCGCCGGCTTGGTTGCGCAACGAGGGCGATCGCCAGGCCCGGTTGACGGCCTTGGCCGCCACCGCCAGGGAAGAGGCGATCGCCGCGCCGAAAACCGGCAAGGGGTTGGTATTCAACGAAGAATTTTTGTGGACGGCCGAGGTGTTGGCCGGCCAGGGGCGGGCCCCGGAAACCGTATCGGCGGAAGAGATTGTGTGGTTGCAGCGCTTGCGGCAGGGACTGGACAAAACCCGCAATCCGTTGTTGAGTCGGCTGCAGGGGCTGATGGGGGGCGCCCTCAACGCCGAAGCCCTGGAGGATCTCGAAGCGTTGTTGTTGCAGGCCGATGTGGGCCCCGAAGCCACCGATTACATCCTGGGGCGGTTGGCGGCGGCCGACCTGCCGGCGGCGGGAGCCTTACCCGCCCTGAAGGGATTGCTGCGGGAAATGTTGGACGGGCCCCTGGCCACCCGATCGCCTTTGTTGGTGCCGGTCAAAAACCAGCTCAACGTTTGGTTGATGGTGGGGGTGAACGGGGCGGGGAAAACCACCACCATCGGCAAGTTGGCCAACCTCGCCCACAAATCCGGCTACAGCACCTTGATTGCGGCGGCCGATACCTTCCGGGCGGCCGCCGTCCAGCAGGTGCAGACCTGGGGCGAGCGGGCCCGGGTGGAAGTCATTGCCAACACCGGCACCAACGTCGATCCGGCCGCCGTGGTGTTTGATGCTATTATGGCGGCGCAAGCCCGGGGCATCGAACTGTTGCTGGTGGATACAGCCGGGCGCTTGCAAAACAAACAGAACCTCATGGACGAGTTGCACAAAATTCGTCGCATCGTGGACAAAAAAGCGCCGGAAGCTCAGGTAGAAACGCTGTTGGTGTTGGATGCTACCCTCGGTCAAAACGGGGTGCGTCAAGCCGAAGCTTTTACCAAAGCGGCGGCGGTTTCGGGGGTAGTGCTCACAAAACTCGATGGAACGGCCCGGGGTGGGGTGGCCGTAGCTGTGGTGCGCCAATTGGGTCTCCCCATCCGGTTTATCGGCGCGGGCGAAGGGGTGCAAGACCTCAAGCCGTTTTCCAGTTATGAATTTGTCGAAGCTTTGCTGGCGGGGTGAGGGTCAGCGGGTATGTTCTTGCTAAGAGTGCTTCATGCGACGTACTTCCTCTTTGCCGGATATGTCTCCCCCCCGTCGTTCTGCGACTCCCAACCCGGAAGGCAGCAGCAGCTTGGTGTTTTTGACCGAGAGTGCGCCCACGGGCGATCGCGAGCGGCGCACCATTGAATTGTTGGGGTTGTTGGCCTTTGCCCTCCGCAGTTTTACCAACATTCCTCAGTTTTTGGAGGTGGTGCCCCCCCTTACGGGCCGGTTGCTGGGGGCAGAAGGTTCCTGCTTGTTGGTGTTGGGGCGAGACGGTCGGTTTGGTCTGCAGGGTTTCCACAGCGAGGATCGGGCCCTGGGCACCCAGTGGGTGTCGGCCCTCCAAGGGGGGTTGGTCGCCTGCGAAGACACGGGCACCCTCGAAAGCCTGTTGTTGCAGGTTTTGGGGGAAGGCTACACCGTGCATACGGTGGCGGTGCTGGGCCGGGAAGGCTTGTTGGGCTACCTCTGCAGCTTTGGCCGGGGGCTGACCTGGGATGATTTGCAGGCGAAGTTGCTGCGGGCGATCGCCGATTTGACGGGTTCGGGCATCGAAAGCCATCGGTTGGCAGCGGTGGTGCAGCGCAAGGAAATCCAAGATCGGGAATTGGAAATCGGCGCGGAAATTCAGCGCCAATTGTTGCCGCTGGTGTGCCCAGATCTGCCGGGGGTTTCTTTGGCCGCCCGGTGTTGGACGGCCAACCGAGTGGGGGGGGACTGCTACGATTTCATTCCCCTGGAGAAGGGCACCCGGTGGGGCATTGCCGTCGGGGATGTGATGGGCAAAGGGGTGCCGGCGGGGTTGTTGGCGACGATGACGCGGGGGATGTTGCGGGCGGAGGCGTTGCGGGGCTTGGCACCGGCGGCGACGTTGCAGGCCCTCAATGCCGCCATGTACGAAGATTTGGAGCGATCGCACCGCTTTTTGACGCTGTTTTATGCGGAGTACGATCCCCAGACCCGGATTTTGAGTTATGGCAATGCGGCCCATCCCCCGGCGTTGTGGTGGCGGGCCCGCCAGGGCAGTTTGCGGATGCTGGATGCCGCGGGATCGTTGATTGGGTTGGACGGCGATTCCCAATACGAAGAGGGCCGTGTGCGCCTGCAGCCGGGGGATGTGGTGGTGGTGTACACCGATGGTTTGACGGAAGCCATGGGGGCCAACGGCGATCGCTTTGAGGAAGACCGGTTGCGGGCCTGTTTGGAGGCGGTTTGTCCTCGGGCTACCCAAGCCAGCGAAGTATTGGAAGCGGTGTTGGCGGCCGTCCGGGATTTTGTGGGCGATCGCCCCTGCAGCGACGACATGACCGCGGTGGTGCTGCGCGTGCAATCCTAGTATTCCGTCCCAATGGGGGATTGCGCCATGGCCTACGAACCCCTCCACCACAAATATCGGCCCCAGACCCTGGCGGATTTGGTGGGACAGGAGGCGATCGCCACCACCCTCAGCCAAGCCCTGACCACCAATCGGATTGCACCGGCCTATCTGTTGACGGGTTCCCGGGGCACGGGCAAAACCTCAACGGCGCGCATCTTGGCCAAATCCCTCAACTGTTTGGCCCATGGGGGCCCCACCCCCCACCCCTGCGGCACCTGCGAAATGTGCGTGGCGATCGCCAAGGGTGCGGCCCTGGATGTCAGCGAAATCGATGCCGCCAGCAATACGGGGGTGGACAACATCCGGGAAATCATTGAACGGGCCCAGTTCGCACCGGTGCGGGCCCGTTACAAGGTCTATGCGATCGACGAATGCCACATGCTTTCCACGGCGGCGTTTAATGCCCTCCTCAAAACCCTGGAGGAACCGCCCCCCCACGTCGTGTTTATCCTGGCGACCACCGACCCCCAGCGGGTTCTGCCCACCATTGTTTCCCGGTGCCAACGGTTTGATTTTCGGCGCATTCCCCCGGCCGCCGCGATCGCCCACCTCCGACACATTGCCGACCAAGAGCACATTGCGATCGACGAACAAGCCCTGCGGTTGGTGGTGCAACTGTCCCAGGGGGGACTCCGGGATGCGGAAAGTTTGTTGGATCAACTCAGCCTGCTGACGGGAGAAATCACCCCCACCCAAGTATGGGATTTGGTGGGGGTGGTGCCCGAACAGGATTTGTTGCGGTTGATGACCCTGATTCGCCAGGGACAAGGGGCGGAGGCGATCGCCCTGGTGCGCCGCATTGCCGATCGGGGTCGCGAACCCATGGTGATTTTGCAAAATTTGGCCGGTCTTTATCGCGATTTATTGATTGCCAAAACCGCCCCCGATCGCCCGGAGTTGGTAGCCCTCTCCGCAGAAGGTTGGGCCCAACTGCAAACCCTGGCCGACACCTACAGCATGTCCGAAATCGTGGCCGCCCAAACCCAACTGCGGCAAGGGGAACCCCAATTGCGGCAGACCACCCAACCCCGCCTCTGGCTGGAAATCACGCTGGCGAGCCTGTTGCCCGGTACCCAACTTTTGGCGGCCACCCCTATGGCCGCCGTTGCCCCCATCTCTGCCCCCAGTGCCACCCCTATGGCCACCGCTGCCCCTGTCTCTGCCCCCAGTGCTGCCCCGGTG
>DMPD01000138.1:0-283 GCA_003456125.1 Cyanobacteria bacterium UBA8156
TGGGAGGCATCCACCACCAGCAACGCCCCTTCGCAGGCCATCAAACTGCGGGATACCTCGTAGGAAAAATCCACGTGGCCCGGCGTATCGATCAGGTTTAAGACATATTCCTGTCCGTCCGCCGCCCTGTAGTTCATGCGGGCCGCCTGCAACTTAATCGTAATTCCCCGCTCCCGTTCCAAGTCCATGTTGTCGAGGAACTGCTCCTTCATGTCGCGGGAAGCCACCGTGCGGGTCTCCAGGAGCAAGCGATCAGCCAACGTGGATTTGCCGTGATCGATGT
>DMPD01000138.1:605-5718 GCA_003456125.1 Cyanobacteria bacterium UBA8156
GTGGATTTGCCGTGATCGATGTGGGCAATAATGCAAAAATTGCGGATTCGGGAAACGGGTACGGCAGTCATAGCTTATTCGGTACGCGAAGCAATATCACCCCAAGCCCCTCGATTTTAGCGGATGTTTCGCAGGGCTGGGGGAAACCGAAGACCCGAATCCATGTCGTATACTGAGAGACTAGGGAAGACGCTTGAAAGCCAAAATCAAGCATCCAACCCTGCACCAAAATGTAAGCCTAAATGTAAGATAGTTGGCGAAAGGGATTGGCAGCAGCCATCCCCAACTGCGGTCGGCTTACCCCAGGGGTTAAGCCATGCCACAAAAACAAGCCCATAGGAAACAGGTCACAGGGAACGGGCCACAGAGAGGAGGCCACTAGAAAGCAGGCCACAGGAAGAAGTCCACAGGGAACAGGCCAACCGGTTATCTGCCTAACCGGTGTTCCGTCTAGCCGGTATTCCGTCTAAACGGATAGCCCCAGAGGGTAATACCAGGGGGTAATACCAAGGGGTAGGGCATGGGGAGCCGGAACCACGGGGGCCGGCAAGAAGGCGCGCCAACGGGGCAGAGAAGTGTAGGGGAAGCGAGCAAAGCGTTTGATGACTGGAAATCAGAGTACGGGCAAGGTAAGGATTTACGATTTGACAAAGGAATTGAACCTGGAAACCAAGGAGGTCATGTCCATCTGTCAGCAGCTCGATATTGCCGTGAAAAGCCACAGCAGTACGATTGCCGAAGAGGACGCTGAACGAATTCGCGCGACGGCGACCCAAAGCCCCCGCCGCAGCAGCGAGCCATCCCCCCCCCGCTCCGAACCGGCTGAAGCCCGAACTGAAGTTCGGCCGCGCCGAACCGTGCCTCCCAAGAGTGCCCCCGATCGCGAAGAGAGCAAGCCGGATAAAGGGCAGGATCGGCTGCAAATTGTCACCGTGAACCGGCCCAATGGGGTGGCGGGAGTGGAGACGGGAGTTGGTGTGGAAGCGGTGGCACCGCCCAAGGCTCCGGCTAAGGCCCCTGTGTCTCCAGTGCCGCCGGTCAGCAAGGTGGCAGGGGCACCGGTTGCCCGGCCGGTAGCTCCCAGCGTCTCCCCGACCAAGCCTCCTGCCCACGCCCCGACGGAAGTCAAGAAGGTAGCCTCCGCCGCGATCGTGAGCCGGCCTACCAGTCCGCCCCCAGTCGAAACGGGGACGTCGGTGCCCAAGGAGCCGGTGCGACCGCAGCCCCCACGGGAAGTGGTGGCCATCAAACCGGAACCCGTGCGGAATCGACTGGAAGCGAAACCCGAACCGAAGCCGGAAGTTAAACCCGAAGTCAAACCCGACGTGACACTGGTGCGCCCCCCGTCCCGCCCGGAATTGGTGACCTCTCCCTCGATGGATCGGGTGGAGCCGCCCCGTCCCAAGCCGAAAGCCCCCCGTCCGCGCCCGCAAGAAGAGCTGGAGCGCAGTGGTGAGGCCCGAGAAGAGCGCCGGGCACCGGGCGGTGTGGGGGAAGGGATGGCATCCCGCCCCAAACCACCGGCCAGCCGTGCCATTGGCCCGGCACCGGAAATTCGCACGCAGCGCCCAGCTCCCGCGGCCCGCAAAGTGGTCAAAGATGCGGTGTTGATTGAGCGGGGCATCAGTGGCCCCGGGGAAACACCACCGTTGGCGATCCCCCCGAAGCGGCCGGTGCCGCCGCGCGCACCCGAGCCCGAAAGCCGCTCCGAGATCAAGCGATCGGTGGAGATCGAAGAGGTATCGGTGCTGCAATTGCGGCCGGAATTGCCCAAACCCCCCAAGAAGCTCAAATCACGCAAAGACGAAGAGGCGGAGCGGGAGCGGGAGAAAAGCACAACGGCCAAGACCAAGGGCAAGCGTTATTTTGTCGATGAAGACGACGACATTGCCGCTATTGATGAGGAACTGGATACCGCCGAAGAAGGGGCCGGCAAGCTCAATTCGCTAGCGATCGCCCGACCAGCGGCCCGACCCAAAAACCGGGTGGCGACGGTGGTGAGTCGCCCGTCGGCCCCAGCGGTCAAAAAGCCGGGCGAAGGCCGCGGGCGCGGGCGCGATCGCCGGCAGGAGCGTCAAGAGGAAGTTGTGGCCAAACCCACGGGCGCGGTGATCAACACCAGTTTGACGGTGCAAGAATTGGCCCAAAAGTTAGCCATTTCGGAAACCGACATCATTCGCAATTTGTTCCTCAAGGGGACGGCGGTCACCATCAACCAAGCGCTGGATGTGGATACGGCCAAGGCCCTGGCGATCGAGCTGGGCTATGAACTGGAGGAAGAAACGGTAACGGCGGCCGCCAGCAAAACCGAAATGCTGGAGATGGAAGACCTCGAGAATCTCCATCGGCGACCGCCGGTGATTACGATTATGGGCCACGTTGACCATGGGAAAACCACGTTGCTGGACTACATTCGGCGGAGCAAGGTGGCCCAGGGCGAGGCGGGGGGGATTACCCAGCACATCGGTGCTTACCACGTGGACTTGGAGCGGGACGGGCAAAACCATCCGCTGGTGTTTCTGGATACTCCGGGTCACGAGGCCTTTACGGCGATGCGGGCACGGGGGGCCAAGGTCACGGATTTGGCGGTGCTGGTGGTGGCGGCCGACGATGGGGTGCGTCCCCAGACGGTAGAAGCGATCGGCCATGCCAAGGCGGCGAAGGTGCCCATTGTGGTGGCAATCAACAAGATCGACAAATACGAAGCCCAACCGGATCGGGTGAAGCAGGAGCTGACGGAGTACGGTTTGTTGGCGGAAGATTGGGGCGGCGATACGGTGATGGTACCGGTGAGCGCTCTGAACGGTACAGGGGTAGACAATCTCCTGGAAATGTTGATGCTGGTGGCAGAGGTCGAAGACCTGCAGGCCAATCCCGATCGCCTGGCCAAAGGCACCATCATCGAAGCCCATTTGGACAAGGCCCGGGGGCCCGTGGCCACGTTCTTGGTGCAAAACGGCACCCTGCGGGTGGGGGATGTGTTGGTGGCTGGGCCGGTGTTCGGCAAGGTACGGGCCATGCTCGACGATCGGGGGCAGCGGGTGGAGGCGGCCAGTCCTTCGTTTGCCGTGGAGGTGTTGGGTCTCAACGACGTGCCGGCCGCAGGGGATGAGTTTGAAGTCTACGCGGACGAAAAACAGGCGCGGGCTTTGGCCGATGCCCGGGTGATCGAACAGCGCCAAACCCGTTTGCAACAGTCCCTGATGTCCCGTCGCGTGACCTTGGGTACCCTTTCGGCCAAGGCGCAGGAGGGCGACCTCAAGGAATTGAACCTAATCATCAAGGGGGATGTGCAGGGATCGGTGGAGGCGATCGTGGGTTCCTTAAACCAGTTGCCCCAACAACAGGTGCAGTTGCGGATTTTGCTGACGGGGGCTGGGGAAATCACGGCCAACGATGTGGATTTGGCTGCGGCGAGCGAAGCCATCATCATTGGGTTTAACACGACGTTGGCGACGGGGGCCCGGCAAGCTGCGGATGATTTGGGGGTAGACATCCGCGACTACAACATCATCTACAAACTGCTGGAAGACATCCAGGGGGCGATGGAAGGTCTGCTGGAGCCGGAGTTGATCGAGGAACCCTTGGGGCAAGCCGAAGTCCGGGCGGTGTTTCCGGCGGGCAAAAACAGTGTGGTGGCCGGTTGCTATGTCCAAAATGGCAAGCTGATGCGCAATTGCCGCACGCGCGTCCATCGCGGGAAGGAAGTGATCTTTGAGTCCAATTTGGATTCGCTGCGGCGGATGAAGGACGATGTTAAAGAGGTGGCTTCGGGGTTTGAATGCGGGGTGGGTCTCGACAAATTTAATGCTTGGCAGGAGGGCGATATTATCGAAGCGTTCCGTTTGATTACAAAACGTCGGAGCTTGACGGTATAAGCTGTCTTCTATTCTTTCCTTGAGCAGGCGATGACCCGCACGTTTTATCCTCTGGGAGCCTATGCCCTGCGGGGTCTGGCTTGGCAAGGCGATCGCGCCATTTTGGTGGATACCTACCGTGGACATTTGCTGTCGGTGGATCCCCAGACCGAAGATACCCGGGTGTTGAATCGCCATCAGCGAGCGGCGTTTGTGGGGGTGACCGACCTGGCGATCGAGGATGGGGTGTTGTGGGTAGCCCGCCGCAATGCCATTCTGTACGGCAATTTGGATGACTGCTACCTGTACCCCTTTGTGGAGCTGCCGGTAGAGGTGTTTGGGTTGGCGGTGTCGGCGGGCGCGGTGTACGCCTCGGTGGATGGGTACATCGCGGTTTTGGGGCGGGCGACGCGGGGCCCGTTGCGCAAGTTGCCGTTGCCGGGGGCGGGCGACGCAACGTTGGCTTTTCACAACGAGAAGCTGTGGGCAGCCGATCGCCTGGAGGAGACGGTTTACGGTCTGGATCCCAAGACCGGAGAGATTGAACAGCGGGCCCTCACACCCTTTGCCGACCCACGGGGGGTGGGGTTTTGGGGGGAAGATTTGTACGTGCTGTATGCCGGGGATGAATACTACGTGCGGGACAATCCCAACGATCCCGACAACCCCTATTCGGTAGACGTACGCGATCGCGCGGTGGTGAATCGGTTGGAGGTGATCACGGTACCGGGGAAGCCTCGCCACACCTTGTCCAACGGCTATTTGGTGGAGATGGTTTACCTGGAGGAGTTGTCTTCGGAGGATCCGCAACCGGTGCACAACCTGAATTGGCGCATTGCCTTGCCGGCCAATACCGATCGCCAAAAGGTGTTGGCCGTAGAGCCTGTGGGAATGCCCTTCGAGCTGCAGGGCACGGGCGATCGGGCGGTGGCGGTGTTTCCGTTGGGCAATCTGGCCCCGGATGAGGCGGGCATGTTTGGGTGGCGGGCGCTGCTGGAATTGCGGGGGATTAAATACGAGGTCCGGCCGGAGGATGTGGACAATGTACCCCTGTTATCGCCAGAGATGCAGGCAGAGTATTTGATTGATGACGACGATTTGGGGATGAATTTGCCGGAGATTCGGCAGGCGGCCCGGGAGGCGGTGGGAGACGAGTCCAACATTTTGCTGAAAATGCTCAAGATTCGCAATTATGTCTAAGATCGCAAGAGCACACGTCTGAACTCCAGTCACACAAACATCTCGTATGCCGTCTT
>DMPD01000137.1 GCA_003456125.1 Cyanobacteria bacterium UBA8156
TCTTCCGATCTGGCGGGGTCCCCGCTTGGTGGCCATTGGCGGGGGCACCGGATTGTCGGGTCTGCTGCGGGGGCTGAAGCATTACAGTACCAACATCACGGCCATCGTGACGGTGGCGGATGACGGGGGGTCTTCCGGGCGGTTGCGCCGGGAACATGGGGTGTTGCCCCCCGGCGACATTCGCAACTGTTTGGCGGCCCTTGCCAATGAAGAAAAGTTGGTCACGGAATTGTTTCAATACCGATTTACGGCAGGGGAGGGTCTGAGCGGCCACAGCTTCGGCAATTTGTTTCTGACCGCCATGGCCGAAATCACCGGCAACCTCGAGACGGCGATCGCCGCCAGTTCGCAGGTATTGGCGGTACGGGGCCGGGTATTGCCGGCCACCCTCGACGACATGGTACTGATCGCCGACTTGGAGGACGGTCGGCGAATTCAAGGGGAGTCCAACATTACGGCGGCGGGGGGGCAAATTGTCCGGCTGTCCTGCTTGCCCGAACGGCCGCGGGCCCTGCCCCAAGCCCTGCGGGATCTTGCTGCTGCCGATTTGATTACGCTGGGGCCCGGTAGTCTCTACACCAGCATTTTGCCCAATCTGTTGGTGCCGGAACTGGTGACCGCTTTGGCCCAGCGCCACGCCCCTTGCATTTATGTCTGCAACATTATGGGCCAACCCGGCGAAACCCAGGGTTACACCGTCGGCGACCATGTGCGGGCGTTGGATGCCGCCGCCGGCCGGCGCGTATTTGACCTGGTATTGGTGCAAAAATATGCCCCATCGGAGCAGGCCCTCAGCCGCTACGGCGATAGCCATTTTGTCGAGGTCAGGCCAGAGGACATGGCCGACCTCCGGTGCCCCTACCTGTTGGCGGATGTCCTGGAAGAATTGCCCGATGGTCGCGTGCGCCACAGCCCAGAGAAATTGGCCGGGGTTCTGCTGCGCTGGTACAATCGCAATAGGTAAAGCCAAGGGCATGAAACAACAGCTACAGGTCAACAGCGATATTTATGCTCTGCCCCAAATTCAAGAGTGGTTCAGCCAGTTTCAGGATGTGCCGCGAAGGATCTGGCTACAGTGCCACTTGGTGCTCACGGAGGCCTTCGCCAACGTCATCGAACATGCCCATGAGCACCTTCCAGAGCAGACACCGGTCGAAATTGAAGTCGAAACTTTCCCCCACGCCATTGTGATTCGGATCTGGGACTGGGGTCCCCCCTTTGACCTCCAACAGGAATTGGATCGTCGCTATCAGGAACAACAGGAGCGGCACGGCCACTCCGTCGAAGATTTGCCCACCGGCGGCCGCGGTCTCCTCATCACCGATGCGATCGCCGATGTGTTTCTCTACGAACGCCAGCCGGACGGCCGCAACTGCCTGCTGTTTCGGAAGAATTTCCTCGACTCGTGAAGCTACTGTTAAATTTTTCTTGTTTGCGATCGCAACCAACGGGGTTGGGGGTATACGCCCAACAGATTTTGCCCTACCTCCACGATTTGCATCCCTATCTGTTGGCACCCGAACCCCAGGGATTCCCCGGAGAATCTTCGCCCCCGGCCCAGGCCCACCTCCGGCGGCTGTGGTGGACGCAAACGGTTCTCCCCCAAATCTACCGGCGGGTGGGAGCGGCTCTGTTGTTTTCGCCGGTACCGGAAGCGCCCATCGGTACCGGCTGCCGCTTTGTGGTCACCGTCCACGACTTGATCCCCCTGCGGTTTGGTCCCCCCACCGGCAAGCTGGCGGCCTATTTTCGCTATTTCTTGCCCCTGGTGCTGCGGGAGGCGATCGCCATTTTGTGCAATTCCCACACCACCGCCACCGAATTGCAACACCATTTTGCCGTACCCACCACCAAACTCCAGGTCATTCCCCTGGCCTGCGATCGCGATCGCTTTCAACCCAGCGGGGTTTCCCCAGAGCCCTACTTTTTGTATGTGGGGCGACCCGATCGTCACAAAAACTTGGCGGGGTTGTTGCAATCCTTTGCCCTGCTGGCCTGGGAAGGAGAGCTTTGGATTGCCGGGGCCGCCGATCCCCGTTACACCCCCAAATTGCAACAGCTCGCCCAATACTTAGGCATTGGCTCCCGGGTGCGTTGGTTGCAATACGTTCCAGACTTGCCCCGTCTTTACCAACGGGCGATCGCCTTGGTGATGCCCAGTTTGTGGGAAGGATTTGGGCTGCCGGCCCTCGAAGCCATGGCCTGCGGTACCCCCGTCATCTGCTCTGGAAACGCGGGTCTTGCCGAAACCACAGGTCCAGCCGCTCTCCACATCGATCCCCATCAACCCGCCGCGATCGCGCAAGCGATGCAAGCCCTGCTGGAAAATAATTCTTTGCGCGATCGCCTCCGCCAAGCCGGCCTCAACCGCTCTGCTCAATTTTCGTGGGCGCAGACCGGTCGCGCCACCGCGCAAGTTTTGGCTTCTCTGCTGTAGCACAGCCAAAAACAGCTTTGGCAAATATGAAAATCGCCTATTTGGTGCCTATTTGGTTAGGACAAATTTTGGCCTCCACATCGCGGCAGTTCCCCTCACCCGAAATCCCCCTCCCACCAGGGGAGAGGGACTTGCAAGATGGCTCTTAGCTCTCTTCTCCCGCCTTGGGGGAGAGGGCAAACTACCAGAGGGCAGGTACCGGTCGCCGGGGTGGCGGTGGAGCCATGGGGGCCACCGGTGCCGGCTCCACCACCGGCGGCGAAATCGTCACCGGGGTGGTGGGCTGCACTTCCACCACCGTCAAACAGTGGGGGTGTTTCGCCTGGGGGATTTCCAAATCCGACACCCGGTAATAGCTCGCAAAACAGGACAGCGTGGTGTGGTAAGGACTGGTCAAATCGTGGGTGCGAATGCTTGGAGAACTCAGGGTTTGCAAATCCATCCACTCCCGACGTACCGCCCGCAGCGAATTGAATTGCCGCTCGATGTTCTTATCAAAAAACTCTGTCTGAATCCACGGATCCAAAATGCTCGGGTCAGAGGACAGATCCAATACCTTCCGCATCACCTGATCGTATGTCGGCGGTACATCCTGCGGAAAAGCATCGTGATCCGTCAACTGCGGATTCGCCACCGCACCGCCAGCCACGCCCACCATCGCCACCAATCCGGCGATCGCCCCGATACCCCATCTCGCCTGTGTCCGATCGCCTTTCATGCTCTCTCTCCTCTTCACGGTTGCTCGCATTTTGCACACCCAATCCCCATTTTTCAGAAGCCTATCCCCTGCTGCCGTCCCGAACCTATTTTCCGGTCTTCTGGAAAAACAGGTTCGGAATAAAATACAGCTGGAACAAAATATGGTCTGAGAAGTAGGATTCCGTTTTGGGAAAAACTTCGTAAACTCAATTCTTGGCAAATTCTTGGCAAATTCTTGGTAAATTTTTGACAAGAAAACCAAGCCCAACCTTCGGCAAAAAAGCGCTGTGTTGCGTTCCCAATGATTTGGGGTAAAGCCTGCCATCCGGCATTGACTTTATCAGAACAGCGGAAACCCTCAAATGCACAAAAGGGCGGAGCTTTTTGCCGAAAAGAGGCAATGCTACAATCGGGAGACTGGGAGAAGGAGTGCCCATGACCGCTCGGGCAGAATTGTTTGCGTTGTTTCGCCAGTGGGCGTGGCAGGAAGGAGATTTTGTGTTGTCGTCGGGGCGGCGCAGCACCTACTACATCAACGGCAAACGGGTAGCGCTCCATCCCTATGGGGCCTGGTATGCCGGACAAGTCCTCCAGGGGATGTTGCCACCCGATACGGCGGCGGTGGGGGGATTAACCCTGGGGGCCGACCCCTTGGTGACGGCGGTGGCGATCGCCTCGGCCCAGGCGCAGCAACCCGTGATGGCGCTGATTGTACGCAAAGAGGCGAAGGGCCATGGCACCGGGGCGTGGATTGAAGGGCCATTGCCCGCACCGGGGAGTCGGGTGGTGGTGCTCGAAGATGTGGTGACCACGGGCAAATCGGCGTTGTTTGCGGCCGAGCGGTTGCGGGCGGCGGATTTTGTTGTAGATACGGTATTGACTTTGGTCGATCGGGAAGAGGGGGGACCCGCTGCTTTGGCAGCGGCGGGGCTGCAAATGCAAGCGGTGTTTACCCTAACGGATTTGCAACGGGGGACGTTGTGAGTTTCTGGCAAAAACTGGAGCGGCGCTATGCCGTGCCGGAATTCGGCGGTTGGATGCTGGGGCTGTTTGCCCTGTTTTTCTTTCTGGCGGCGACCAATACCCTGGCGGGCTGGTTGTACGTGTTGAGCGGCACCTGCACCGCGGTGTTGGTAGTGGGAGCCGTCAGTCCCGGTCAAATCCTCAAGGGGTTGCGCCTGCAGCGGGAAACGCCGCCGCCCGTGCATGTCCAAGAGGTGCTGACGCTCACCACGACGATCGCCAATCCGAGTCGGGTACCGCTGCCGGTCTTACAGGTGCGGGATGAGCTGCCGACGGCCTTGAGCGATCGCCCCCTGGAAACCATCGTAGAGGGGTTGGGAGCCAACGCTACCCATGTTTGGCGCTATGGGGTGCGTCCCCAGCAGCGGGGGATGTATCCGTTGCCGCCGCTGTCTTTGATCTCCGCCAGCCCCTTTGGGTTGTTTCGCAGTTGCCGCACCCAGAGTGCCCCCGCCCAAGCAGTGGTGTATCCCCTGGTGTTGCCCCTGACGGAATGCCCATTGTTGAGCCAATTGGGCGAAGAAACCGAGCGCCGGATACCAGTGGTCGAACAAGTCTTTGGTACCGCCATGGAGGGACTGACCAAGACCCTGCGGCCCTATCGATGGGGCGATTCCTTGCGGTTGGTACACTGGCGCACCAGTGCCCGCTACGGTGATTTGCGGGTGCGAGAGTTGGAGAACCCCACCGGCGGTCAGGATTTGGTGTTGGTGCTGGACACCTCGCCCGGATGGCCCCCGGCCGCCTTTGAACTGGCGGTAGTCGCGATCGCTTCCTGGTATGGCTACGCCCAAAAGCACGATCGTCCGATTCAAGTCTGGCTACCGGAAACGGGACTGCTGCGATCGCCCCGGCACGTATGGGAAGCCTTGGCGGTGACCCAGCCCACGGTGCCGGCCGATCCGTTGGCTTTGCCCCCCCTCCCCGTGCTATGGTTGGGGTACGGGCCGGTCACCGGCTTGCCCACGGGGAGCCGCACCCTTGTCTGGTCGGAAACCTTTGGTGGCATCGGTGGTAAAACTGGTGACAAGACTGGTGATAGGACTGGTGACAAGACTGGTGATAGGACTGAGTTTGGTGATCCCGAATCTCAAGATCCAAAATTTGGGAGTCCGGAATTTTGGGCCACAACCTGTCCCAAGCTGCAACAAGCGCTCCAAACCCTGGCCTAGGTCAATGCTCGTCCGAGCTGGCTAGGTATGGGTCGGAGAGAGAACCGGGATTCGGGCAAGTACGGGGGTGAAACCCGCCACCCCTCTAGCTACGACTGGAGATCTGGGCTTGAAATCTGGGCT
>DMPD01000031.1 GCA_003456125.1 Cyanobacteria bacterium UBA8156
TTGCTTCTCGATGGTGATGTCTCGCACCGACAGCACCGCCCCCATATAGGATGGCCCCGCCGGCGTATCCATGCAAATGGCACTCACCACCGCCTTGCCGATCCCCTCCTCCCCGATCGCCATCTCCGCCGTATACACATGGCTGGGGTTGGCCCGACAACTGACAATCAAATCCGCGACATGACTGGGGAACACCGCCAGCGCGGTTTGACCCTCTACCGTGGCGCGCGATCGCCCCAGCATTTTGGCCAGCGCCGGATTGATTTGCAACAGGCGATCGTCCACCGAAATCACTGCCAAACCATCCGCCAGGTTGTCCAACACCGCCTGCAGTTCACCGGTGCGCTGGGCGACCCGCTGTTCCAGGGTGCGGTTGTACTCCGCCAACTCATCCCGCGATCGCCCCAGTTGTACCGTCATCCGGTTGAACGTCACCGCCAACAGGGCCATTTCGCGGGTAGGGGCCGCCTCCACCACCCGAATGGTTAGATCCCCGTCCGCCACCTTCACAGCAGCCCCCGTGAGGGCGGCCAGGGGTCGGCCCACAATCCGATCGGCAAGCGCCACCACCGCCACCGCCGCCAACGGCACAAAGCCGCCCACCAACGCCAACAACAGCCGATTGTTGCGATCGATATTGACGAGGTAATTGGCTTCGGGAATGATGGTACCCACCACCCAATCCAACTTGCCCAAGGGACTCAACGACAAAAAATACCGGGTGCCCGTTTCCGGATTGCGGTACACAAACCGATGGCGCTGGCCGAGGTCTAAACTCATCGTGGCTAGCGCTTGGCGGGCCGGCGCCAGCAAGGGGTTGGTGGTTTCCCGCAAGGGCCGCAGTTGGGGCCGATCCTGTCCAGGCTGCTGGAAAGGAGACCCCTCCGCGGGGTCGAGGGAAGCGATCAAGTCCTGTTTTCGGTTGATGATGAATACCCCCAACCGGCGATCGCGGTTTTGGCGCGCCAGGTACTGAGAAATTCGGGACAGTTCAAACCCCACCCCAATTATCCCTAGCAGCTTGCCATCCTTGATCAACGTCACGTTGGAATCAACGCCGGGGGTATTGGTCGATCGATACACGTACACCGTCCAAGCCGGCTGACCAGGGGTTTTGACCGCATCTTGGTACCAAGGGCGCAACGGGGCGTACCAACCCGGTTCCGGGATTTGCTGGGTGTCAATCTTTTGCAACGTGTTCCCCACGGGCCGGTACACATCAGTGGTCTTGATGGTGGTTTGGCGATCGGCAAACCAGCGCCGAAAATGCAGGTTGAACAGCGCTTCTTCCCCATCCGACCCAAACACCCGCTGGGCCCCGATATAATCGCCATTGGGATAGGCAAACTGCACAAACGTAAAGTTGGGATTGGCCCGCAGCAAACTCAAGAAAAAGGCTTCCCGTTGGGCTCCCCCCGCTGCCAAATCCACCAAGCCCTCGGTGACGGCTAGCTGGATCACCTTCTGGGTGGTGGCCACATTGTCAAACAATCGGGTGACCTCTTGGGCCGTATTCCGCTCGATTTCTTCGTTGACCTGGGCCACCACCTCGTTGATGTTGCGGCGGGAAGTCAGGGCCCAAGGCACATACACAATCGCCGCCGTCAGTCCAATCGAACAAAAAGCAATCCCCGCTAACAACATGCGCACGCCCAGCGGAGAAGCAGAAGGAAGTTTGGCGGTCATGGCAAACGTTGGCAACCGGCTCCCGCATTCTAACGTTGCCGTCGGCGGAAATGGTACCGGTTTACCGTAGAATAAATAAAATTCTCCGTCAAAATACCGCGCATGACCTCCGGGGGGAAACAAACGAGGCCGCAAGCCGCTCGAAAAGGGGCACTCGCTACCCAGCCAGGCCGCCATCAATCGCTGCTGCTGGGCTTGCTGCTGGGCTTGGGGCTGTTGGCCGCCCTGATCTGGAACCATCCTTATCCTTCGGTCGCCAAGTCGGTCGCCAAATCGGTGGCCAAGATGGATACCGCTGTCGCAACGGCGGCGGCGGTGCCCAAGACCACCGCTCGAGCCGATCTCGCCCGCATTCGGTTCCCGGTGAGCGAACTGTCTCGCCTATCGCCGGATCAACTAGCAGGCATGGCCCCCGATATGCGGCGGGTGGTGGAGCGAGGGGAACTACGGATCGCGATTTTGGGTCGCGAAAATCCCCCATTCTTCTCGCTGGCCGCCGATGGGGGGTTGCAGGGCATCGATGTGGATATTGGGCGGGAGCTTGCCGAAGCGTTGGGGGTTGCCGCCGTCTTTGATCGCTCGGCCCAGACGTTTAACGAGGTGGTGCAGTTGGTGGAAACCCGTCAGGCAGACATTGCCCTGTCGAAGCTCAGCGTCAGCATGAACCGGGCGAAGCGGGTACGTTTTTCGCGGCCCTATGTCCAAATGCGGCGGGGGCTGCTGGTGCATCGGCTACAGTTGGCGCGGTTGACCGGTAGCAACAATCCCATCGACACCATCAAAGCCTTCCAAGGCAAGTTGGGCGCGATTCAAGGCACCCAGTACGCGCTGATCTTTGCCAAAAAGATGTTCCCCAAAGCTGAGGTGGTCACGTTTCCCGACTGGGAAGCCACCATTACTGCGTTGAAGAAGGGCGAAATTTTGGGGGCTTTCCGGGATGAACTCGAGGTTAAAAAAGTGTTGCTCAAGCAACCGGATGCTTCGTTGATTGTGCAATCGGTGGCGTTTACCGATACCCAGGACTTGCTGGCGGCGGTTTTGCATTGGGAAGACACCCATTTGCTGTCGGCAGTGAATCAGTTTCTGGATTATGACCAAGTCCGGTTTTCGGTGGACGAGGTCATCCGCACCTATCCCCAAGCCTTTGAAAGCGAAAAACAGGAGAAGGCCCCATGACGGCGATCGTCCAATGGTCGGGAAGCAATTGGGGGCAAACGGTCGTTGCGGTGCTGAAAAGTCCGTGGACGGTGCTGGCTAGCATTGGTTTGGGGGTGTATTTGGGGATTGGGCACCCCCAGGCGGCGACGGGCTTTGCCATGGTGGGGCAGTTATACCTATCGTTGTTGCGGATGTGTGTGCTGCCGATCTTGCTCTCGGCCATTGTGATGAGCATTGGTCGGTTGGTGGGTTCCAGCGATGCTTCGCAAGCCCTTCGCCGGATTACCGGTGCCTTTTTGGTGGGGATGATTTTGGCGGCGCTGGTGGGCATGGTGGTCGCCCTGGTGTTGGGGCCGGGCCGCAGTTTGGATCGGGCGACCCTGCAAAAATTGGGGGTGTTGGTGAATGCTTCGGGCATTGACCTGGAATTTGCCCTCAACCAGCCCACGCCTCCCCCGCCGGCTCCCCCCAGCCTCACCAGCTTCCTCACCCGGCTCATTCCTGACAACATTTTTTCTTCGTTAACCAACGGCGATACCCTGCAGGTGTTGTTTTTCTGCATTGTGTTTGGCCTGACGTTGGGGGCGGTCAAAAGCCGCCAAGCGACTACGGCGGATGCGGTGTTTGATTTGTTGGAGGTGCTGTACAAATCCTTCAACCAGTTGATTGGCTGGCTGACGTTGGCTTTGCCGATCGCCCTGTGCAGTTTGTTGGCGGCCCAGATTGCCAAGGCGGGCATTGATCTGGTGTTGACCATGGTGAACTTTTTGCTGTGTACGATCGCGGTGTATGCGTTCCTGTATGGGGTGAGCACCCTGGTGATTTGGCGGCGGGCCCGATGTACCCTGCCGGCAACGTTGCAGGTGGTATCGGGGCCGACGGTCTTGGCCTTGGCGACGGCGAATGCGCTGGCTTGTCTGCCGGCGGCGATCGGGGCGATGACGGAGTTGCGCTTTGTGCGCCAAACCACGGATTTGGTGATCCCCCTCGGCGTGACGCTGGGCCGGTTTGGGCAAATCGCCTATTTTGCGTTGGCGACGGTGTTTGTAGCCCAGCTCTACCAAATGAGTTTGGGGTTGGGGCAATTGGCGATGGTGGGGGTAGGCTCGATTTTGGCCGGGTTGGCCAGCTCTGGGGCGACCGGGCTGGTTACCCTCTCCACCTTGGGGGTGGTGTTGCAGCCGTTGGGGTTGCCCCTGGAAGCGGTGTTGGCGTTGTTTGTGGCGATCGATGCGCTGGTGGATCCGATGCGTACCCTGTGTACGTTGCACGGGGGGATGGCGGCGACGGCGGCGGTGGCGGAGCGAGACCTACCTCCCCAAAACTTGGCGGAACGGGTAGAGGCGCTGGGGATGGTGGCATTGGCCGCTCCCTGGGAGGCGGATGATTTGGTGTGCACGGTCGATCGCCTCTTGGCCGCCAGGGACTCGAAGGTGGTGTTGGTGGCGTGCCAACAGGTGTTTGAGTCGGGGGCGATCGCCGATTTGTTGCAGTCCCAGGGCATAGCGGTAGAGCGGGCGATCGGGGTCGAGTCGTTGCGCGCCAAGCTCCGGGAAATGCCCCCAGGTTTGATTGTGGCTACCGCTGACTTGGTGGAAACCTGTGCGTCTGTGATGACGTTGGCATCTTCCCATCAATTTCTTATCCTGCTGCCTTAGGGGCGAGGGATGCTGGGGTCAGACGTGGTGCATTGGCCAGGCACCCCATGGCTCCTTGGCGCGAGCGTCCGATGAAAGGCCGTACAATCAAGGTGCTCGCAACCTGAGGAATGCTTATGGCCCGCAGGGAGATGGCGTGGCTAATGGTGAGCGGTTTGCTGCTGGTGGGAAGGCCCGGATTTAGCCAGCCGCCGCGCGAAAACGCCGAACAATTGTTGGTACGGGGCACAGCCCACATTCGTTTGGGCAATTTTCAAGAAGCGATCTTGGCTTTTCAAGCGGCGATCGCCCAAAACCCCCAACTCACGGCCGCCCATTACAACCTGGGCTTGGCGTTGGCCCAGAGCAACCGACCGGCGGAAGCCCGGCAGTCGTTCCAGCGGGCGATCGCCCAAAATCCGCGATTTGCTTTGGCCCATAGCAATTTGGGAGCGACGTACCTCCAACAAAAACAACCCCAAGCGGCGTTGCCCCACCTCCGCCAAGCCCTGGCGATCGACCCCCGGCTGGCGGTAGCCCATTACAATTTGGGTCTGGCTCTCACCGAAACCAAAGATATTCCGGGGGCGATCGCGGCTCTCCAACAGGCGGAAAAATTAGACCCCACAACGGCCCAAACGCCCTACCATTTGGGTCTTTTGGTGCAGCAACAGGGAGACCTCAACGGGGCGATCGCCCTCTACCGCCAAGCCCTGGTTCGCAATGCCAGCTACCCGGAGGCGCGGTTTAATTTGGGGGCTGCTCTTTTCCTGCAGGGTAACCTCGCCGAAGCCCAAGAAAACCTGCAAATTGCCACCCAACTGCGCCGCGAATACGCCAATGCCTACTACGTGCTGGGGAAGGTCTATGCCGCCCAAGCCCGTACCCGCGAAGCCATCGATGCTTTTCTGCAAGCCCGCACCTACTTCCGCAAACAAAACCAATTGGATTGGGCCCAAGCCAGCGATCGTCAACGGCAACTGCTCTCTTCTCCACGCTAGGTTGGGTCGCCGGGCTACCCCTCAAACCGGATACACAGCCTCTCTCCGTGCCTGAGCGAGGGCTTGGGGGTGAGGACGCTCGCCATAAGGAGGCACGGGCCAACAAAAAGGGGGAGAAGTTCTCCCCCCAACAGAAATTTGGCAATTTTTAGAGCGGGAACACCAACATGTCCGGTATAAAGCGGTTGAATTCAATCAGCAGACCGGCGGTGAAGACGGCCAAGGCGGTGGCCAAGACCGGGGCGGTCGAAAGGTATTTCAAGAGGTTTTCCATGGTGTTTGGGTACTGTTTGGGGTTTGTAAAACTAGCGCGGAGATACGGTGACTTCGTTTTCGCTGGCCAAGAGCTGACCGCCGGTAAATTCGCCGAGGGCCAATACCGGCCACAGGGCCGCCCCCAACATGCACCCGAAGGCCGCCGGGACATCGATCACGATTTCTTTGGCGGTGGCGCTGCCCTCACCCTGGGCGATCGCCCGTAGGTAGCTGCGACCGGCCCAGCCGATCCAACCGGCGATGTACAGGAACAACACGCTCGGAATCAAAAATTCACCGGCCCGATCCAACCGCCCATCGGTGATCAGGTGGGGCAAGCCCTCTTCGCCGCACAACAGACCCGAAGCCGCGTATTTGGCCGCCCGTTCTTTGGTGGCGGCAATTTTGCCTTCCAGGTATTGGGCCGGGCCGCTGCCGGGGGCGAAGGTCGCCAACCGGGTTTGATAGCCGTCGATTTCATTGGCGATGCGCTCTTGGAACGCCGCCGATTCACCGCAGGGGGTTAATACATTAAAGGCAAATTCGGCACGGGCGGGGGCAACCCCTACCCCTACCCACAGCAGGGCCACCAGCACGATGCCGGCAAGACCCCGCAACCATCCAGGCTTTTGCATAGGATTTCCAGATAAAGAATGTAGGACAGGAACTCGGCCTCCGATTCTAGTACCGGGCGATCGCCCCGGTAAAGCAATCTTCATAACCTGTAAATTTCCGCAATCTCTGGCCCCTTGTCTTAAAATTTGAGAACGATAATCACTGTACAACCCAGGCCGCGATCGCCCGGTGTTTGGGCGGCTAGATGACCCCTACCGCAAGACTTCTTGATGGGCGATCGCCCCTTGTTGCTGGGTGGTTACGTCTGGAGCTGGGGTTCGATAACAGGCTTGCCAAACCCTGACCAAGGTTGCGGGAGGGGGGGGCGCCTCTTGCAAATAACCCGCTGTTAGGTGCAATTCCCGGGCCAATACCGTCACCTTGGGATCGTAGGACAGGGGCCAACAGGGGGTGCCTTCGGCTAGGGCCATAATCACCCCGTGCAGCCGCATGGCGATCGCCATGTCTACTTGGGCAAACAACCCTTTGAGTTGGCGGGGATGGGCACAGGTCTGGATGGTGCTGCCGGGGACTTGGGCTTGCAGTTGCGTCGCCAGCATGCCATCGGTCGGCGGTTGAAAGGGCACCCACAAAACATGAAGGCCTTCGGCGGCCTGCCACAGCCGCAAAGCCTGCACGATCGCCTCCTGCCAAGCCGAGGTCAACAGCCGGTGCGATCGCAACACCACCGCCACGCAGGGGCGGGGCCAATCCCGTGGAAACGGTTCGGCGGCCAAGGCCCACACCGGATCGGGGGCCACCCGCGCCTCCAATCCCCAGTTCTGCAATTGCTGCCAAGAATCGCGATCGCGGACGCTGCGGCGATCGCATTGTGCCAAAGCCAACCGGGCTGCCCCCCGCGCCCAGGGCCGGGCCAGGGGGCCAACGCCTTGGGCCCAGGCCCAGACGGGCAGACCCAAGGTGCGGGCGATCGCCACCACCCCGGCATAGTAAAAGGGGTTGCGCCAACTGGAAGCATCTTGGAAGAGGCTGCCGCCGCCCAAGACCAAGCCATCGCAGCGCCGCAGGGTCGAAGGCACCGCTTGGAGAGACATTTTCGGAATGGCGGCCACCCCGTGCAGCCGCTCCGTGTGGGCGGGATGGCCCGACAGCACCACCGGTTCGGTGTCGGCAGGCAACAGTTGCAACAGCGTGGCCAACAGGGCTTCATCGCCACCGTTGCCGGCCCCGTAATATCCGCAGAGCGCCAGCCGCCTCATTCCGCCAATTCCAAAGGCCCTGCCGAGTCGTCTTCATCCAAATCGGCATCCCGAGCGGTTGCCAGGCTGGTGCGGGCGCTCTCCAACAACGCTTCTTCGGGCATTTTCACCTGCACCGACACAAACGGCAAGGAAGCCCCCACCAACCCCCGGCGAATGCGATCGGGCGTGTAATCCAGGGTCACAAACAGGGGGTAGTGATTTTCGCCTTTCTCACCAAAGAAATGTTGATACTTTTGGGGAAACAACCAAAAGAATTCATAGCCCAACATCACTTCAAATTGTCGCCACCGTTTCAACAAATCGGAGAAATCTTCGCCGGGACGGTGAATAAAAATCACAATTTCCTTGCCGGTTTTCACGCGCCACTCCGGATCGCAAAAAATCAGCGCCAGATCGCAGGTCAAACCGTGATGCAACTGACCGTCCCGCGGCCGATCCAGCTTCACCACCGGCAGCGGCAACGAGATAATGCTTTCCGTCGGGCGACGCAAACTGGGAATCAACTCGAAATAGGGTCGGTACTCCCGCAACAGGGCGATCGCATCCAATTGGTTGCAGTACTGCGCCAACAACATCTCGTATTGCACTTGGTGAGAAGCCATACCCCGCCGCCAAACTCGCCAACCCCATTGTACGGGATGGCCTTTCTTTATGCCCTCGATCTCTTCAACCACAACGGGCGAAGCCGAGCGCTGGATTCAAAATGGAAAATGCTGCCGGATCAAGTCCCAGCGGGTGATGTGCCACCAATCGCGGTGGGAGACAATTTGCCCCTGTTCGTTGACGACCAACTCCGTCCACCCCGACACGGCGATCGCCGGTCGCCAGGGCAGGGGACCCCGCCACCGCATCGTCCACTCGGTGCGAATCACGTTTTCCTGGGCCGTGATGGCATGCAACTCCAAAGACAAATCGGCAAACCAAGTGGTGATAAACCCAATCATTTTCTGGTATTGATCCAGACCCCGAAACTCGTACACCGGGTCTTTGAAATAGACATCGGGGGTGTAGAGATCGTAGGTTTGGGCCTGCGGAAACCGTCGGTAATCGTCGGCGACGATCGCCATGACTTCTGGGACGGTACGGGTGGGCACAGCGGCAGTCATAGACCCCCTCTCCAAAGGCTACGGTGGTTCTATCCTAGGCGAAAAAATACGGAAGATTTGCCGAACAACCCGTTCCCAGACGGAAAATACAGCGGCACCGATACCGGGAAAAGCCATGAAGCGTTGGGGATGGGTCTTTCTAGGGGCGATCGCCGCTTTGGGGGGAACCCCAGTCCACGCCCAGGCGGATTGGCCATCTCCTAATTATCCTTCGCGGCCCTCTTCGCCGGAAGCAACCCCCCGGCGGGGCGGCCTCGATCCCCTGGTGATTCTTAATTTTCAACTGTTGCGCAGCACTGGGGGCAACTCCCAACGGGTAGACCTCACGCCGGAGTTGGTGGAGGTGCGATCGCGCCTGTCTCGTTTGTATAGTCGTTTCGGAT
>DMPD01000030.1 GCA_003456125.1 Cyanobacteria bacterium UBA8156
CCATGCTCGGCGTTGGCGTTGGCTACCACCACCAACCCCACGGCTGGATGGGCGATCGCCTCGGATTTGGGCAAAGCGGGAGCCCCAAGGGTGTCGGCCAAGGCTTGGGCCCGATCCGGGTGCCCGGCGATCGCTACCAAGTGGGCACGGGGGTCGGCCTGCACCAAACGGGCCCGCACCCCCGCCGCAAACCCGGTTCCGATCACCGCTACTCCCAACATAATGATTGCTCCGTGAAGTCTGAAGGTTTGGTGGAAGCCCTGGTCTCCTCCCCAGAACCGGAGGGGGGCCGGGGGCTCGAAGTGATGCGAAACGTCTGTATTGTGGCAGGGTTTGGGGGGCGCTAGGGGTCGGCCTCGAAGCGCGTGCGGAAGCTGCCGTGCTTGAACCAGTATTGTTTGAGGGAGTGGTGGGGAGTGTGCAAGCTGGCCCGTACCCGGTGCCGCATTACCTGCCGGCGATCGCCCACCCAAATTTTGTCCACCGGTTCCACGCTGAGGACGGCCCCCCCCAAGGCAGCAATGCAGTCGGCAAACCGCTCGATCGCTCCGGCATCGACCGTCTCAAATACAAAAAAGTTGCCCTCGCACACCAGATGGCGGCTGCGAACCCAAGCCTGGAGTTTCTTTTCGGCGATCGGCGGCAACATGAACGCTCACGGCAGAAGGACTTCCTCGGCAAAGCTGGTGCATTTCTCGAAGCGGAGGGGGCCATGGGTAGAACCCCAAACCTGTTGACCGGTCTCCGGGTGCATTCCCCGATCCCAACTCACCCAGGTGGTGGCGGTCATTTCCACGTCGCTTTCCAAATGGGTAATTTGACCGTCTCGGGGCACCAAACAACGCCCTCCGGGTTCAATCTGCCCCCGGTATCCCTCGCCCTCGGGCCAAAATTCCATGGCGCACCCCGTCCGCGGCGCGATCGCATCCTGGGTTAATTGTCGCAGCAATTGGGGGGCATGGCCCGACCCCGCAAATTCCATGGGTTCCCGCAACCCGTAGTTTTCCACCCGAATGCGATCGCCAGCATCCACCAACCGATGCACCCCCTGCCGATAGGGTTGCCACAAATCATAGTCGTATGCTTGCTCGGAATAAAACCCCAACGCCCCGAAAAATGCCCAGGGCAAAGGTCGAAAGAACACCCGAATGTGGGCAAAGTCCTTGGGGGCGGCCGCCGCCTGTTTCCCGTTGCTAAATTCCGCCGCCAAACACCGCGCAAACGCCAGCAGGTCTGCCATTTTTCTTTCCCATTCGACCTTGGCCTGATTTTACGCTGCCGACCGGTAGAAATCCGCGCAGAGGTTGGCGGCCTCGGCCAGGTCGGCGGCGGTGGTGTCCCAACCCAAGGTAATCCGGATACCGCCCCGGGCCGCCTGGGGATCGTACCCCATGGCCAACAGCACGGGGCTGGGGGTCTCCCGACCGCTGCTGCAGGCGGAGCCGGCCCCGATGGCAATGCCTTGCTCCCGCAGAAACCACACCGCTTTGCGCCCGCTCACCGTGGGATGGACAAAACTGGCGTGGTGGGGCAAACGCTCGCTGGGGTGACCCGTGAGTTCCAAACCGGGAATGGTCCGCATTTGGGCAATGAAGCGATCGCGCAGGGCCTGCAGCCGGGCCGCCGTGGGGGCCATCTCCTGAACGGCAACGGTGAGGGCCGCGCCAAAAGCGGCAATCAAGGCGACGGGGGGGGTGCCCGATCGCAAGCCCCCTTCCTGCCCGCCCCCGCCCCCGATGGGTTGCAACGGCGTGCCCGAGCGCACGTAGAGACCTCCCACCCCCTGGGGCCCATACACCTTGTGGGCCTACAACGACAACAAATCCACGTTTAATTCGGTCACCGACAAAGGAACCCGCCCCCCGGCCTGCACCGCATCCGTGTGGAAGGGAATCCCCGCCGCCCGACACCGTTTTCCCCAGGCCGCCACCGGCTGCAACGTGCCCACTTCGTTTTGCCCCAAAATCAACGAGACAAAAGCCGTGTCGGGCCGCAAAAAAGGGGCCAGATCCTCCACCCGCCCCCCCCCATCCACCGGCACCCGGTCGATTTGCCAGCCCCGGGCCACCAGCAAATCTGCCGTCCGGGCGATCGCCGCGTGCTCCACCGCGGAGATCACCCCATGGCGCGGAGCCCCGGTCGCCAACCCCAAAATCGCCAGTTGATCCGACTCGGTACCACCACTGGTAAAGACAATCTCGGTGGGACGGGCCCCAATCGCCGCCGCCACCTGTAGCCGCGCCCGCTCCACCGCCATCGTGGCCCGTTCCCCCCACCGGTGCAAACTGGAGGGATTCCCCCATGCCTCCTGCACCACCGCTTGCCATTGCGCCAAAGCCGCCGTCCCCATCGGCGTCGTCGCCCCGCAATCCAGGTAAATTTCCCGCGCTTTGGCCATGGAATGTAAAGAAATGTTGCAAAGTGTCCTACAATGGTACCTGTATTTTGGCACCAAATCCTTTGCCATGTTTTCACCGGAGTTTCCGTCCGAGTCTGCCTCCGAATCCGAGCGTCGCCAACGGGCTGAGTTATTGGAGACGGTGCTGGCCCCGTTGCTGGAGGATTTTGTGTATTGGTTTGGGCGATCGCGGGCCCTGTTGGCCGCAACCCAACTGGGTTTTCTGGCACCGGCGGAGCAGCAAGACCTGATCCGGCGGCTAGAGCAGGCAGAATCGGAGGTCAAAACCGCCCGGTTGTTGTACCAGGCTACGGGCAAGCAGGTGGCCATCGATATGGGCCCAGTCCGTGAGTGGCATCGGCTGCTGATGGAGTGCCAGGCCGTCGGGATGCGTTATCGCTTTGGGCAACGGGGCAACGCCTACAATAAAGACAGCGATGACGTTGAAGATGCCGAGTAGAGGCGATCGCCCTTATTAAAACTTTTTAGGTATTGTTTAGGGGAAACCATGTTGCAAATTTTGTACATCACGGCCTTTGCATTGTTGTCGCTGTTGGCGATCGCCAATTTGATTCGGAGCATGGCGGCGTTGGCGCGCACGGAAGGACAGGCCGGGCGGCGGGACTATCGGCGGATGCACCCCGAATTGTTGGACGAAGCCGGGAAGCCCACCCGGGAGCCGTTGTTGGTGATGAAGGCTTTGGATTTGGACGAAGCCCGGGCCCAACTGGATCGGATGTTTGAGGCTTCGCCAGGCAGCGACAGCTAAGGTTTAGCCCAGGGCTAATGGCGGCGGCGCGAAAGCCATCAGGAGGGAATCCATTTCGCCAGTGGCGATCGTCTGCCCCAGCAACTGCGCACAAAGGGGAGCCAACAAAATGCCGTTGCGGTAGTGGCCCACATTCAGCCACAGGTTTTCTAGGTTGGGCACCCGCCCCAGCAGCGGGTTTTCGTGGGGGGCATAGGGCCGGAACCCCCACCAAGTTTCGACAATGGGGAAATCCGCCAGGGCCGGCCAGACGGCGATCGCCCCATTCAGCAGTTGGTGCAGACCGGCGGCGGTATTGCCGGGCCAAAACCCCACCCGCTCCACCGTGGCCCCAATCACGATCGTGCCGTCTTGGCGGGGGACAATGTAAGCCCGAGAAGAAAACAGTACCCGTTGCAAACGGCGTTCGGGGTCAAACACCGCTACCATCTGGCCTTTCACCGGTTCCACGGGCACCGGCACCAGGCTCCGACACTGGGCACCGCTAGCCACCACAAATACATCGGCAGCCAACGCGCCCCGATTGGTTTCGGCATGGGTGAGGCGATCGCCCCGGCGGTGCCAGCCATAGACCTCCGTCCCCTCCTGGATTTTGACCCCCGCCCGCCCAGCTGCCAGGCGCAGCGATTGCAGCAGCAGGCGGTTGTTGACCTGGCCATCTTCCGGGTACCAGTGGCCCCCGACGATCCCTTCCCCCAGACCGGCTTGTTTTTGGAGGAGTTCGGGGCGGGCGAGGGGAGCCGGCGGTTCCTCGGCGAACTGGGGGGCCACAATGCCGCAACACCAATAGCCACAGGGCAACTCCGATCGCTTCATCAGTTGGGCAATCCACTGGCCGTAACCGTCCCGGGCCCGTCGCCCCAAGGCCAACAAATCTCCGGTCAGCCCTTCCGCCTCCGGGGCCAACATCCCGGCCGCCGCCTGGGTGGCCCCCATCCCGCAGCGATCGCGCTCCCAGACCGTCACTTGCGCCCCCCGTTCCGCCAGATCGAGGGCCAGGGACAGACCCACAATCCCGCCCCCCACAATCGCCACCTCTGTTGTGTTTTGCACCGTCATTTTTGCTTGCTGGGTTTCACCGTTCCATCCTAGGCGCTGGGGACAGCGGATCGCCCTCCCCGGATTCCCAGCCCGCTCTTACGGGGCGAGAGGCCGTGCTAGGCCAACAGCATGGAGCCTACACCGCCATCGCTGAAAATTTCCAGGAGCAGGGAATGGGGCACCCGGCCATCGATAATGTGGGCCGCCCGCACCCCTTGGGCCAGCGATCGCACGCAGCACTGCACCTTGGGGATCATGCCACCGGCCACCACCCCGGTTTCGATCGCCTGGCGGGCTTCTTGAATGCCCATCGACCGCATCAGGGTACTGGGGTCATTCTTATCCTGGAGGATGCCGGCGATGTCGGTCAACAGGATTAATTTTTCGGCCCCCAGGGCCGCAGCGAGCTCGCCGGCCACCGTATCGGCGTTGATGTTGTAGGCCTGACCCGTATCGTCGGTGGCCACGCTGGACACCACCGGAATGTGGCCGTTGGCCAAGAGGGATTCCAACACCTCAACCCGCACCGAGGCCACCTCCCCCACAAACCCGATCGCCTCGTTGCCGTGGGGGCGCGCCCGGATCAAACTGCCGTCTTTGCCGCAAAGACCCACCGCCGAGCCCCCCGCCAAATTGATAAACTCCACCAGTTGTTTGTTGACCCGACCCACCAACACCATTTCCACCACTTCCATGGTGGCGGCATCCGTGACCCGCAGCCCATCCACAAATTGGGGTTCGATGTGGAGCTTGGCCAGCCAGGTATTGATTTCGGGGCCGCCGCCGTGCACCACCACCGGTCGAATGCCCACCGAAGCCATGAACACAATGTCGCGCACCACCTGTTCCCGCAGGCTGGCTTCTTTCATCGCCGCTCCACCGTACTTAATCACCATGGTGCGGTTGGCGAACTTTTGGATGTAGGGCAGGGCTTCGCTCAAGACTTGAACGCGATCGCTATCGGTCAACATAGGCGCAAGGTAGAAAACGGCAACACCATAAGGGCAAAAGATAGCCCAAATCGTAGCGCCCATGGCAGATTGGCGATCGCCTGGCCGCAGGCCCCAAAACCGAAACCAACCCCGATGGTTTCCGGGTTGTAGGTTGGCCAGCCTACAGGAATTTGTTACGGTGACTCTACCTAAACTACTTTCCTTGGCGTTTGGAAGGTGGCTTCTTTGGGTTGTAGTTTGAGATAGCCCATGGAATCTGTTGCTCGTACCGGCATTGCCCTCCGGGAGCCGGCCCCCTGGTTTGCGTTGCCCAGCAATGGTGCCAAAGATTTTATCTTGCGCGATCGCGCCGGTCGTCCCTTGGTGTTGGTATTTTACGGGGGCGATCGCTTGCCTGCCTGTCGGGAAGTAGGTCGGCAAATTCAAGCCCATTTGTCGGAATTGGAGGCTTTGGGGGCAGAAGTCGTGAGCATCAGCCCCGATCCGTTGCCGGTGCGGGAACAAATTGCGGCGGCAGAGGGCTGGACGTTCCGGCTGGTTTCCGATGAGCAGTTGCAGGTGAGCCGTGGGTTTGGTGTTTGTCGCGAACAAGTTGGGGCCGATGGCGTGACCCAATTGGTGTATCAACGGACAGCGGTGTTGCTGGATCGCAACTTGCGGGTAGTTGGTGTCTATGGTTTGACCGACCGCACGGCGCCGTTGGCTCCGGTTTTGGCCGATCTACGAGCCCTGTTTCCGCCGCAGCCAGAAATCGACGTATCGATGCAAGCGCCGGTGTTGTTGATCCCCGATGTGTTTTCCCGGGAATTTTGCCGCTATTTGATGGAAGTTTGGGAGACCTGTGGGCATGGCGATTCGGGGTTTATGAAGCGGGACGGTGACAAAACCGTGGGCTATATCGACCATTCCTTCAAAATTCGCCAAGATCATTTTGTGCAGGATCCAGAACTCAAACAGGCGATCGACCAGCCCATTCGTCGCATTGTGTTTCCGGAGATCGAGAAGGCTTTTAGCTACAAAGCGACGCGCCGCGAAGATTACAAAATTGCCTGCTACGATGCCAGCAGCGGCGGCTTTTTCCGGATCCATCGCGACAACACAACGGGGGGAACCGCCCATCGGCGGTTTGCCATGTCCATTAACCTGAATACCGAAGAATACGAGGGGGGCTACCTGCGGTTTCCCGAATACGGGCCCTACCGCTATCGTCCCGCCACGGGGTCGGCTGTGGTATTCAACTGCTCGCTGTTGCATGAGGCTACGGACATTTTATCGGGGCGGCGGTTTGTGTTGCTGGCGTTTTTCTATGGAGAAGAAGAAGCCCAAGCCCGCCGCAGCTACGAGCAACAAGCCCAAAACGATTACTCGCAGATGGTGATGCTCAACCATACGCACGCCAAGGTTTAACCATGTGTCGATTGTTGGGATATGTGGGGCCCCCCTGCCGGTTGCAACGGTGGTTGTCGGCACCCGATCATTCTTTGGTGGTGCAGAGTTATGCTCCCAAGGAGATGACGGCGGGTTTGTTGAATGCCGATGGGTTTGGGGTGGCGTGGTACGGCCCCGATGACCCGCTGCCTGTGGCCTACCGCAGCCTGTTGCCGATTTGGAGCGATCTCAATTTGCCCCATCTGGAACGGTATGTGGTGAGCGCCACCTACGTGATGTCCGTGCGCAGCGCCACGCCGGGGCAGGCGGTAAACCTCAGCAATTGCCCCCCGTTTTTGGGCGATCGCCTGGCCTTGGTGCACAACGGGTTCATCGAAAATTTTGCCCAAACCCTGGCCCGGCCCCTGCGCGATCGCCTGAGTGACCGCCTGTATGCCCAGATTCAGGGCACCACCGATTCCGAGCATTTGATGGGTCTGATTCGGCAGGAAATGCAGGGGGGACAGGACTTGCCGGGGGCGATCGCCCAAGCCTTGGGCTGGGTGGCCGTGCAAGCTGCCCAACGCCAGATTAAGGTTTCGGCCAACCTGTTGGTCATCGATGGCGAACAATTGGTCGCGGCGCGGTGGGCTTGGGGTACCGCGGCCCCCAGTTTGTACGTGAGCCAAACCGAAAACAGCCTGGCGGTAGCCTCCGAGCCGCTGGGGGGCGATCGCCCTTGGCAAACGGTACCGGCGGGTACCCTCTGGGTGGCGACGGGTGCCGATTGGCGCGAAGGGCCCGCTTTGCCTCGGTAGGGTTCGCGGCGAACAGCGAAGATGGGGGTGGGTGGCCCATAATAGAGGCCTGTTGTCAGTATTGTCCCGAACTATGGTTGCGGCTCCTGAGGTGGTGACAGCGGCGTTTTTGCCCGCCGAAGAATTTGATCGCGCAGATTTTGATCGCTACGTGATGGGTACCTACGCCCGCTTTCCCATTGCCCTAGAGCGGGGGGAAGGCTGCCGTGTGTGGGATACCGAAGGCAAATCCTATTTGGATTTTGTGGCCGGGATTGCCACCTGTACGCTGGGCCATTCCCATCCGCTCGTGGCGGCCGCCGTGCAAGCGCAAATGCAAACGCTGCAACACGTTTCCAATTTGTACTATACCCGCTGGCAGGGGGCTTTGGCCCAATGGTTGGTGGAAAACTCGGCGGCGGATCGCGCGTTCTTTTGCAACTCGGGAGCGGAAGCCAACGAAGGAGCGATCAAACTGGCGCGCAAATACGCGCACAAAGTATTGAACATCGCCGAACCCGTGATCCTGTCGGCCCACAGCAGCTTTCATGGGCGCACGCTGGCCACCGTCACCGCCACCGGCCAACCCAAATACCAAAAGCCCTTCACGCCTTTGCCGACGGGGTTTGATTACATTCCCTACAACGATTTGCCGGCATTGCAGGCCGCCCTTGCCAAACACCAGGGAAAAGTTTGTGCGGTGCTGATCGAGCCGTTGCAAGGGGAAGGGGGGGTTCGCCCCGGCGATCGCGAATACTTTCAGGGTTTGCGGGCTTTGTGCGACGAACACCGTCTTTTGCTGATGGTGGACGAAGTGCAGGCTGGTATGGGGCGCAGCGGCAAACTGTGGGGCTACGAAAACCTGGGGATTGTGCCGGACGTGATCACCACCGCCAAAGGATTGGGGGGCGGCTTCCCCATTGGGGCGATGTTGTGCCGGGAATCCTGCAACGTGTTCGATCCCGGTGACCACGCCAGTACCTTTGGCGGCAACCCCTTGGCCTGCCGGGTGGGGTTAACCGTCTGCGAAACCCTGGTGCAGGAAAATGTTTTGGCCAACGTGCGCGATCGCGGTGAGCAGTTGCAGGCCGGTCTTCAGTCTCTCGTGGCGCGCTACCCGCACCTTTGTGCGGCGGAGCGGGGTTGGGGACTGCTGCGGGGCTTGGTCTTGCCGGAAAACAGCCCCATGCAGGCCCGGGATGTGGTGGCCGCGGCGATCGCCGAAGGGTTGTTGTTGGTACCGGCCGGCACCCAAGTGGTGCGGTTTGTGCCGCCTCTGATTGTCACGGCAGCGGAAATGGCCGAGGCGCTGGCGGCTCTGGAACGGGCGATCGGTAAGCTGGCCGCTTCCCATTCCTGAGCAATCCCCCTCACCCTAAATCCCTCTCCCCCAAGGAGTGAGGGACTTGCCAAATGGCTCTTCGTTTCCCTCTCCCGTCCTGGGAGAGGTAATGCTCTTGACTCAAACTTGACTGAAACCTGACCTAAACCTTACCTAAACCTTACTTAAACCTTAGCGTAGGGGTTCGTCGCGGTACCACCAGGACAGGATTTGCAGCCAGTTCCAGCCAGCCTTGGCCATTTGGTGGGTCATTTCCTGATCGAGGTGTTGACCGTCGGACACCGGCATGTAGCCGCCGCCCCAGCTAATCCAGTTGCGAGGCAGACGAGCCCGGTAATAACCCTTAAACCCTTGCCGGAGCATGTAGCCAGAAGTGGCCGTTACGGCTTTATCGCTGCGGGCATGAATCACCGGCCGGGTTTGGGAAGTTTTCGGGTCAAAGCGGTAGAAGCCGCTGTAGACTTGGTCACGGGTATCGCTTACCAAATCGTAGGGAGCTTCGCCCCATTTTTGCTGGCGTTGGGTATTGACGGCATAGGTACGGGCCGCCACCGCCTGGGCCTTGAGGGCATCTAGGTGCCAACTGGCGGGCATTTCGCTGGGCACTACGCTGCGCAGGTATTCTTCCAACGGTACCACATTGATGGCGATCGCCCGATTGCGCCAGGGGCGAATTTCAATTTCATTGGGGTAAAGGTTATCGCCCACCTGAATCAAACCATTGTTTTCTACCTGAATCCGGCTGACTTGAGTGGCCGGAATCCGATGCCAGCGGCCCGGTGTCAGAGTGATTGGGTTCTGGCCGGTCGGCTGCCAAGTAGCGGGCTGCGTCACCGCCACCGGAATTTCGCGGGTTGAGGTTTCCCGCACCAAAACCCGGAGCATGTTGGCCCAAGCGGCGGCACCGCTTCCCAACCACAGAGCCAGAGCCAACAGGAAGAAGGCACCTTGAGGGAACTTTTTCTGTTGCACCAGCCCAGAGCTCTTTCCCTCAACACCCGTCATGTCAATACTCATGCCGAAACTCTCACGTGCGACAGAACTATACAACTAGAAGGGCAGTTCGACACCCTAAGTGTGCGAATTTCGCCCAACGCGCTCGATTTTGCCTCCTCTGACCGACTCCTGCTGCACACAATCCAGGTTCCCAAAAACCTTGGCCGACCTGCGGCCATTGAGGCTTGTCAAACCTATGGTCACAACCCAGACTTTCCCAGACCAACCACGACCAGAGAAAGAACGGATCGGGTTGGCAAGGAAGATGTTGGAAAGGAAGATTGTGGTAACGAGAAAAGGTGCTTGAGAAATTGCCCCCCAATCGCCGTTAGCAGGAGATACACGGTAAGAGAGGTCGCCACCCGAAAGATGTTCCGCAATTTGCGGTTCAAGAACAGGCAATTTTCCCGGATTATAGCGGCAAAATTCCCCAAGAGCGAACGCTCTTTGGCGTAGATGTGCCTATGAAAGGTCGGAATCCCCATGGCATCAGGGATTCCCGGCAAAATTGCCCAAAGGGGGCTTTACGGGGGCGCTAAGATGTCAAGTAGGGAAGGAGGGGCGATGGTTGCGAAAAAGATTTTCTTTTTCGAGGAAAGTCCGGGCTTCCGCGAAGGCAAGGCTGCTGGATAACGTCCAGTGCGAGCGATCGCGAGGAAAGTGCCACAGAAACATACCGCCAACGGGTGTCCCAAGCGGGTCTTGGGCATTGCGGGCAAGGGTGCAATGGTGCGGTAAGAGCGCACCGGCCGTATCGAGAGGTACGGGCTTGGTAAACCCCAGTCGGAAGCAAGGCGAAGCAAGGCCCCGGCGCCTTCACCGGGAAATTGCGTACCCCTATGGGGTTGGTGCCGCTTGAGGTGTTCGGCAACGGACATCCCAGACAGATAACCATCCCGATGGCACTTTTGGGTGCCGTCGGAACAAAACCCGGCTTACCACCTGCTTCCCGTTTCCCCGCTTTGGCTATTGTGCTCTAACCATCTGGAACATTGTGGGTACATCCCCTGCGCTGAAAAAGTTCTTGCTGTGTCCGCCCCGCCAATGGATTGGGCGTTTGGCTGTGGGTGGAACGTTTGTTTGTTTGGTGACGGTGGTGGGGGGGCGATTTTTCTGGGAGCCGCGGTCGCGGGTAGGCATGCCGGTTCCCTTTGATGTGCGGGCCCCCAGGGATGCCGAAGTGCTGGATCGGTCTACTACGGCTCGTCAACGGGAGGAGGCTCGCAACAATGCGGCGCCGGTTTTTACGGTAGAGGAAACGGCATTGACGCCATCCCAAGACGCTTTGACGGGTTTGCTGCAAGGTTTGGAACGGTTGCGCGTTAAGGCGGGCCCGTTTCCCTATGTCGAGGTGCAAGTTTTGTCGTTGAACGCCCAGCAGTTTTTGCGGGGATGCTCGGAAGAAGTGTGGCAAGCGCTGCAAGCTCAAGCTGTGGGGCGACCGCAACAGGCGTTGCCTTTGCCATCGCCCTTGGCGACCGCAGCCGGGGCCGAATTGGCGGCTTTGTATCGCAGGGATGCGGCGGCCTATGCCCAATTGGTGGCGTTGATGCCCCGCACCCGGTTGCAGTATCGCCGGGCGATCGCCGCGCTGTCGCAGGAAAGCAATGGCCCCCCCCGGGAAGTATTGGAAATCACGGATGCCCAATGGCAAATCGATCGGCAAGTGGCTCCTTTGGTGTTGGCGGATTTGCTCCGGGGGGGAGTGGTGGCCGGTTTGCCGCCGGAAGCGCTGGCGCATCGGGTCGATGCCCATCGCTTGGTGCCGTTGGCGGTTCCCCGGCGGCAGGTGTTGCGGTACCTGATGCAACAGTCGGTATATCCTAGTCTGCGCTTGGACTGGTTGGCCACGGAACGACGACGGCTGCAGGCGGCGGAGGGCATTACGGTCACGGTTGCGGTGCGATCGGGGGAGGTGCTGGTGCGGGCCGGCCAAACCCTGACCCAGGCTCAGTTTGATTTGTTGGATGCCCTGGGTTTGACCCAGCGTCGCCCCAACGGGCTGGGCATTGCCTTGGCGGCGGGAGCGGTGGGGATAGCGGTGTGGGCGTTTGTCCGGGGTACCCGCAACCTGCGGCAAACGGGGGATGTGATGGCGGTTTGCCTGACGGTCACGGCGGTGGCGATCGCTGCTGTGGGGCTGCGCTTGCAAATTGGTTTGGCGTTGGTGCCCTTGGCGGTGAGCGGGACGGTGTTGGGCAGTTTCTACGGCCGGCGGACGGCGATGGTGGGCACGAGCTTGCTGACCCTGTTGCTGGCGATCGCCCTGGAGTGGACGTGGATTGGCTATGTACCGTTGGTGGTGGGGGCGGCCCTGGCGGCGGCCGCGTGCGATCGCCCCAGCAGTCGGGCCCAATTGGCGGCCATTGGTTTGGCGGTGGGGGTGGTGCAGGCCGTGGTTTTTGTGGTGTTGACCGTTTTGTTTGGCGGACTGCCAATGCCGGAATTGCTGGCTTTGGCTTGGCAGTATGCGCTGGGGGGGGTGCTGTCTTCCAGCGTGGCCTTGGCGGTATTGCCCTACCTGGAGCACGTGGCCTACGCCATCACGCCCATTCGCCTGGCGGAATTGGCCAACCTGGATCGCCCCTTGTTGCGGCGCTTGGCGACGGAGGCCCCCGGTACCTTTCAGCACACCTTGTTTGTGGTCAACTTAGCGGAAGCGGCGGCCCGGGAACTGGGGGCTGATACGGCGCTGGTGCGGACGGGTACCCTCTACCATGACATCGGCAAAACGTTGCAGCCGGAATACTTCATCGAAAACCAGATGGGGCAACCCAATCCCCACGATGCCCTGGACGATCCGTGGCGCAGTGCCCAAATCATCAAAGAACACGTTACCGGTGGGTTGCGGCTGGCCCAACGCTATGGCTTGCCGGAACTGTTGCAGACGTTTATCCCGGAACACCAGGGCACCATTGCGATCTCGTATTTTTGGCACAAAGCCCAACAGCGAGACCCGGAGGCCCGGATGGAAGATTTTCGGTACGAGGGGCCGGCCCCCCAATCCCGCGAAACCGGCGTTGTCATGTTGGCGGATGCCTGCGAAGCGGCCCTGCGATCGCTGGGGACGGAGGTGGCGATCGAAGAAGCACGGGAAACCCTCTGGCGGATTTTTCAGGCCCGCTGGCAAGATGGACAACTCAACGATGCCGGCCTGAGTGTGGGGGATTTGGAACGGATTGCGGAAGTGTTTGTTCGGGTATGGCAAGAGCGCAACCACGGTCGGATCAAGTATCCGCCTCTTTCTCAGAAGTTGGATCCGACGGGGGCGGCGCTGCCCAGTCCGTTTCCGCGATCGCCGCTACCCCATTAACTTGAGGGTTAAATTGAGGGTGGTGCCGGTAGTGCAAAAACAAAATTTTGCCGATGCCGGCCACCGGCGGTGCCACCAAAGCACCGATCACCCCCAATAGTTCGGCGCCAACAATAATGGACATCAACAGTTCAAAGGGATCGAGGTTGAGGTAGGGGCCCACCAACCAGGGTTGCAGTACCCAGGCTTCGATTTGTTGCAGCACAAAAGAGGCGGCTACCACCGCCCCAATGGTGATCGCGCCCCCGTTCCAAGCGACCAACACCATGGGAATCAAACCCAAGACGGGCCCCACAAACGGAATGAGGTTGGCCACCGCTGCCAGCAACCCCAAGGCCCCGGCAAACGATACCTGGAGCATCACCAACACCAAGTACGTACAAAATCATAAGAGGGCAGAAGTACCCAACTTGCCCAAGACGTAGGCCCCCAAACAACGACAAATGGGGGGCAACAACGACCGGACTTCGGCTTGGACGTTCGGTGCCAACGGCGACAGGGCCCGGTGGAGCAGGGCATCGGAGTTCACAACAAAATACCAGGTCAGCAGCAGGCTTAACAGGGTCAACCCCAACCCGTTCAAAATTTGAAAGGTGAGGTTAACGGTTTGCCCTGCCAGCTCACGGGTTTGCCCCGCCAGTTCCCGGCCCAGGGTCTGCAATTGCTCCCAGATGTCCCGCGACTGGACAAAATTGCTAATGTCTTGGGGCGTTAACCCCAGAAAATTGCGATCGGGTACCTGAATTTGCCGCAACAAATCGGGGAACTTCACCAGAAATTGACCCACCTCCGTCACCAATCGGGGGGCCGGGGCCAGGGTCAGCACCAATACCAAGAACAATCCCAAATACAAAATCCCCACGGCCCAGCTGCGGGAGATTTTCCAGCGTTGCATTTCTTGCACCACCGGCGAAATGGCCCCCGCCAAAAACAGGGCGATCGCCACCAGTTGCAAGGTTTGCCGTAGCCTCCAGGCCAGAAAAATACCCAGCAGCCCCAACAGCCCCCGCCGCACGTAGCGCCAAAATTTAGCTTCCGTCATGGCGATCGCCGGGGTTGGGCCAACAACCGCGCCGCCAGAATGCCCCCCAAAAAGCCGAAGAGGTGCCCTTCCCACGAAATGTGCCCCTGGCTGGGCAATACCCCCCAAATCAACCCGCCGTAGGCAATCCCCGTAATCAAAGCCACCGCCACCGCGATCGCGCTGCGCTCAAAATACCCACGAAACAGCAAATACCCGAAATACCCGAATACCACCCCGCTGGCGCCAATGTGCAACGCCGGTCGCCCAAATACCCAGGTGCCCAAACCGCTGCTGAGGGCGGCGATCGCCGACACCCAGAAAAAATCCGCCCGCTCCCGCGCCGACACCAGCCAACCCATAATCAAAAACGGCACGGTGTTGGCCAGCAGGTGTTCAAATCCCCCGTGCAAAAACGGCGCGAACAAAATCCCCCGCAACCCGATCGCCGTGCGGGGAAAGATACCGTACACATCCAAAGACCGGCTGAGGATAGGACGGGCGATCGCCTGGTCGACAATTTCCACGGCCCAAAGCACCGCCACACTGCCCAACAACAGTTGACCTTGGACTTTGAGTTCCGCCAAGATGCCGACTCCGGGCGATCGGTTTGGGGATGGTTTCATGGTGGACTCCTTTGCTTGGGATTGTATCCATTACCATGCTTGTAGTGTATGGGGTTGGCGATGCTAAATCTCCTCAAAATTGCCGGGCAAATGGCGGCATTGTCCGCCCAATTGCAACAGGAGGCGACGGAACTCACCGCCAAACTGGACTGGGCGGCAAAACTCTGGCACGATGCGACCCAACAACAAGCAAAGTTGACCGCGTTCCGTGAGCAATGGGGCGATCGCCTGGCCTTTGCCTGCGCCGAACCGTTGGAACCCCTATCCACCCAAGTGCCTTTGCCCGTAGCCCCGGCGGTACACACCGTCTTGGCCACCGACGGCTCCCAGATTTCCCCCAGCCACCACGAAATCGCCTTTTGCTATCTGATCAACGTGGGTCGGGTGGCTCTCCACTACGGCAGCGGCGTATATCCCCTCTTGGATAGCCAACCGGAATTGTTCTACAAAAACGAGGATTGGCAAACCGCCCGCCGCTGGAACATCCCCCTCGAAGAATGGCTGTCTACCAAGCGCACCGTGGCCGAGGCGATCGCCCTGGCGGACTTGGCGGAGACGATGCGCCGCCGCCGGCCCCATGAACCGATGGTGGCCTTCAGCGACGGCTCGTTGTTGTTGTGGCCCCTCGAAGCCTGGCCGGCGGAACCCCGCGATCAAGTGCTGCAAGAGCTAACCCAAGCCTGGGCCCGGTTGCAGCAAGCCCAAGTCCCGTTGGTGGGGTATACCAGTGCCCCCCGGGCGATCGAAGCCACCAACTTTTTGCGGTTGCAAGCCTGTCCGTTTCCGGAACCGGATTGCCGGCACCACTGCAGCGATCGCCGCACCCTGCCCTGCAGCACCCTCCAACCCCTGCGGGATGCCACCCTAGGCCACCGGCTGTTGCCCCCCCACCACGCCGGCCCCCTCTGGCAAAGCCACAGCGCGATCGCCCAACGCTACCCCCACCCCATTTGTTTTCGGTACTTGCACGTGGGGGTCGAAGTGATCCGTCTGGAAATGCCCCATTGGGTCATCGCCCACCCCGAAGGACACCGCTGGGCCCTGGCCCTCACCGCCGCCCAGGTGCACAAGGGGATGGGCTATCCCGTCGCCCTAGCCGAAGCCCACAACCAAGCCGTGGTCACCGCCGGCGATCGCCACCGCTTTTTTGCCCTTCTGGATCAAGAGATGCAACGGGCGGGTCTCCATCCCAGCACCTCCCGCAAAGAAGCCCGCAAACGCCACAGCATCGCCTGAAAATTGGGTATTGCGAAAATACGCATTTCGGGTACAATGGTATACGCTTAGGGGGCTATAGCACAGTTGGTAGCGCGTCTCAATGGCATTGAGAAGGTCAGGGGTTCGAATCCCCTTAGCTCCATTCCCTATATCTATCCTATATCTAAGAGTTGAGATCTAGCTTTGAGGCCTAGCTTTGAGACCTAGAGTTATAGTCGTTTCGGATAGA
>DMPD01000154.1 GCA_003456125.1 Cyanobacteria bacterium UBA8156
AAAGCATGGGTGCGCACGTTGATGTTGGCTTCTGCCAAGGGTACAAATTCGCCCCGTAGGTAGGCGTATGGGGGGGACTCCGTCATGACCGATTGCAATAGGGGTATTTCATCATACCCCAGCTCAGGGATGCCAATACCGCAAATGGCGATCGCTCCCGGCCGATAGCAGTTGTTGGCCGTCTTCGGTAAAAGCCAAATGTTCGATGTAGCCTTCGGTCCCGGTCAGGGTTTGGCAGGGTTGCCCCGTGGGCACGTACCACAGCCAAATTTGGCGATCGCTGCTGCCGCCGGCCAAGACGCGCCCATTGTGGTTAAACGCCAGGCAGGCGAGGGGGGCACTGGATCCGGTCAAGGTTGCTTTGAGGGTGCCGCTGGCGATCTCCCAGATGTACACCAGTCGATCCCAACCCATGGCCACCAAGTGACGGCGATCGGGACTGACCAACAATTTCAAGACGGCAGCGGTTTTGCCGAAGGGTTGGCGGGGGCGATCGCGCGTTTTGATGTGCCACTGTTTGATGGTGCGATCGTAGCCACTGCTGTAGAGGTATTCCCCCAACGGGTCAAAAGCCAAGGCCATGACCGCCCCCCGATGGCCGCCGCCAATCAGGGCTTTGTCTAGGGTCACGATCGCTTTGCCCGTTTGCAGGTTCCACAGTTTGATTTCCGAAAAGTAGCCGCCGGTGGCCAAGGTCTGGCGATCCGGCGACAGGGCGATCGCCCCCACCTGCCCTTCGTGACCCACCAGTTCCCAGAGTTTTTCGCCCCGATCCCACACCTCAAGGCGGGGGCCGGGACGGCGGGGGACCGTAACGGTGCGAATCCAGAGCTGGCCCCCCGCTGCCAAAAAGCACGGCCCGACGGGCCCCGTCGCCGGGGGCACCCGGTACCATTCTTCCCCGGTGGCGGCTTCCCAAATGCGGCTCAAGCCTTGGCGGGTGCGGGTAGCCACGTAGGCGCCATCGGGGCTGAGGGCTTGGATGGTCTGGCCGGAGACCGATCGCCCGGCCCGAAACAACGGGTAGCAATCGCATTGGGCGATCGCCGTTTGCACTTGCTTTTCCCGCCGGTTCACCAACAACCGGTAGGCCGCCCGCCGTACCTCCACATAGGGATCGCTCAGGGCGGCGATCGCCAGGGTCAGTCCCTTCTGGCCGTACTTCAGCGCCTCGGGGAGGGCCGCCACCCGGCTCGCCGCATCGGGCCGCTGCAACCGTTGGGCCACACCCGCCAATCCCCCCAAGACCAAGCCGCCGGGAATGGGGTTGGTTCCCCCCAAAACCGCATCCCGCAACGTCATGGCTTTTGTTTGAGGCGATCGATTTCTTTTTGCAGGGCTTCCATTTCCCGCCGCAACCGTTCCGCTGCCGCCTCGGTGCTCACCGTTGTCGTATCTACGGCCCCTGTGGCATCGTCCCGCTGGTAGTTGCCGTTTTGGATGTTTCGGTATTCGCTGGAGGCGGCCCATTCTTCGAGGTATTTCACCCGCTCCACCACAAAAGGATGGGATAAAAATACGCCCTGCCCCAAGTTGTTGTACAGGAAAAATTTGTACACCTGATTGAGGTTGTCGCGATCGAGTTCTTCGTAGCGGGCCGCCTGCCGCTTAAATTCCTCCAGGCTGAGTTCGTGGCCATGGTTGACGCTGCCCCCGGCAATCCGCACCATCGATTGCAATACTCCCTCGGCATTGTCGGTGGCCAACAACGCGGCGCGATCGGCCGACAATTCCGATTTGCGCTTCCATTCGTACAACGCCAACAAAAGCCCGCTGCTCAAAACCAAGTTGCTCAGACCAAGGGTAACCTGACCCACAAACATCATGGTTTGCAACAACCAGATGGACATCTGGGAAAGGGTGGTATGGCCGCATTTGATGTGACCCAATTCGTGGGCGAGGATAGCCCGCATCTCGGTTTCCCCCATCACGTCCAATAGACCGGAGTAGATCGTCAATAGGGGCTTCTCTTGGCCAAGGGCATAGGCATTGGCCAAAGGGTTTTGGGAGACAAACAGCGCCGGCTCCGGCGACATATCCAAGCTGGTGACGCACTCCCGGAACAGCTGGTACAACGAGGCGTATTGACGGGGGCCCACCTGAATGCTGTTGCCCATGTGGTACACAAACTGGGGCCGCTCCGACAAAAATTCCACAAATTTGCGGGCCACCAAATCAAACCCCGGCAAGCTGCGCAGGGCTTTTTCCGCCTCGCGATCGAGGGGATGGCGAAAGGCTTCGCTGGAAATTCCCGGGTATCTGGGCATGACACACCAACGTGTTTCCCCTACTGTAACCCCAACGCCGGCAGCGGGTTATACTAGCCCCATCTTTGGGATGAAAACCCTCACCCTAAATCCCTCTCCCAGGCAGGAAGAGAGACTTTGAATTGGGCTCCCCCTCGTCCAACATGGGAGCGGGGAGAAAAACCCCATCCACGGCAACGGCTAACCATCCTTACTCGGAACCACTCTATGGCGACTCCCCTTGCCAACGCAGCCCTGGAGCAACTGGCGGCCCTGGTGGCGGCAGAAACCTATTTGGACATCGCCCGCTGGCACCTCTACCTGAACGATGCCAAACTCGATCGCCGGGTGGCGGAGGCCTGTGCCGACCTGATTGCCGCCGGTAACGTGAATGCGGCGACGGTGGCCGACTGCCTGCGCCAAGTGGAGGTGCCGTTGGGCGGCGGCAAAACCACCCTGTCCCTGTGGGCCCTGGTGCCGGAAGGGGCGATCGCCCGCCTAACCCAAGCGTTGCAGGAATTTGCAGAATCGATCTAACCTCCCTACAATAGGATTTCCCCCTCACAAAGTTGGCCGTGGCTCCTGCTGCTCTTCCCCTCAATGCCTACCCTGATGGTACCTACCCCGATGGTGAGGTGACGATCGCCCACCAGCGCTTGGAGCGGGCGATCGCCCGGTTGCAAACGGAGGGGGCCCTGTTGCCCGATGCGCCGGGGGCTGTGACGGAAATTGTGGGCATCCTCAAAAGTTACGGCGAGGTGTTGGCTGCCTATCAGCGGAACTTGCTCTACATTGCCCACGAGCAGTTTTTGGTGTTGGTGCCCATTTTCAAATATATGGATGGGGATACCCGCCTCACCAAACTCTGGCGGCATTTTTGGCACAACCGCATCAATTTTGAATTCGCCGAGTACTGCATGCGGGCGATGATGTGGCACGGGGGGGGCGGCGTGGATCGCTACCTGGATTCTCCAGAGTTTGTCGCCCATGCCCATCGGGCGATCGCCGCCAAGGCCCAAACCGACCCCCTGCTTTGGGTTCTGGCGAAGCTGTGCCCGGATTTTTTGGTGGAACAGGTGCGCCAAGCCTGCTATTACGCGGTTTTGGGGATGTTTTGGGCGGTGATGGCCCCGCTGTTTCTGGACTTGAGCGATCGCTACGACCGGGGGGAAATTGCCTCGGTGAGCGCCATTGTCGAGCATGTTTTGGCGGGCTTGGTGACCGCCGCTGCCAAACCCCTGGTGTACCAAATTCAGGTGCGGGGCCAAACCTATGATTTGCTGCCGGAGGCTGCCGGTTTGACCTTTTTGGCGGATGCGGCGGTGCCCTACGTCGAAACGGTGTTTTTTCGGTCGTTTCCGTTTCGGGGGACGGTGTCCTACAACGCGCAGGCGGGCAGCATTTCCCGCGATCTGGCGGAATTTACCTACGGCGCCCTCTACGCCGATCCGGTGCCCATCGGCGGCGCGGGCATTCCCCCGACCCTGCTGGCCCAAGACATGGTGCGACAAGCTCCCCCCTACCTCCTCAGCCTGTATCGCGATCGCCCCCGCGGTCTGGTGGCGGCCCCCGGGTTGGCGGTGCTTTCGTTCCAAAAATCCATGTTTTGCGTGACCAGTGCGGCCATCCGCGGTTTGGCTCCCCATCCCCTCGACAGCACCGAGCCCGACCACCAAGCGACCAACCGGGCTTACCTGCAAACCTGGGGCGATCGCCTCCAGGGTTCCCGCCTGCCCCAAATCCTGGCGCTGATGGAATCGGAATAGAAAGGAGTCATATAGTCAACTTAATTTGAGAGGTTTGCCCTCACCC
>DMPD01000148.1 GCA_003456125.1 Cyanobacteria bacterium UBA8156
GTTAATTAAAATGACTATATCATCCGTCCGAAAAAGACTTGCAGACAGGATTTGGGTGCGCAGCCCCTTGGATCAAGGATTCGACCTAAACGCTTGGCTTGGGAACGGTCAGACCAGAAGTTGCCGTAGGCATGCCCACCGGCAAGCGGGGCAATCGGTGTTTGAACCCACAGAGGATTTCCCAGGGAATGGTGCCGGTCAACCCAGCCCATTGGGCCGCGTCGCCGTGGGGGCCCAACACGGCCATGGCATCCCCCACGGCGATCGCCGGAGCTGCGGTCACGTCCCACAGACTTTGATCCATGGTGATGGTGCCGATTTGGGGCAGGGTTTGACCTTGCCAGCTGGCGACAATGCGGTTGGAGAGGGCGCGGGGCACCCCATCGGCATAGCCGATCGCCACGGTGGCCACCCGGGTGGGGCGATCGGTCACAAACCGCCAACCGTAACTGAGACCCACACCGGCCGGCACTTCTTTAAGCTGGGTGATGCGGGCCCACACCTGCAAGGCGGGGCGCAAATCCAAGATGCCTTGCTGGTGGGGAGCGGGAGCATAGCCATACAATCCCAACCCCACCCGCACCAAGTTCCCGCGGCAAAACCGGCGATCCAACATCGCAGCGGTGTTGCTCTGGTGTTGCCACTGGGGGCGAATACCTACAGCCGCCAAGGCTTGACAAATCTCGGTGAAGCGCTGTTGTTGCACCAAGGTCGGGGCGGGATCGGGTTCATCGGCATTGGCAAAATGGGTGTAGATGCCTTCGATCGCCAGGTGGGGCAACCCGGCGATTTCGGTGGCCGTAGCGACTGCCTCGGGCCAGGGCAACCCCAGCCGTCCCATGCCCGTATCGATTTTGAGGTGCACCGGCAGGTAGGCCCCCCGGTTCGCCGCTTCTTCGTTCAGCAGCACGGCTTGATCGCGATCGCAGACCGTGGGATGCAACCCGTGGGCGATCGCCGCGGCCATTTCTTCCCGTTGGCGGAGGGCCCCCATCACCAAGATGGGCACCGTCAGCCCTCCCTGCCGCAATTCAATCCCTTCGCCGACGGTGGCGACCCCCAACCACCGCGCTCCGGCCGCCACCGCCGTGCGGCTGACCGCCACCGCCCCGTGGCCGTAGGCATCGGCTTTGACCACCGCCAGCAATTGGGTACCGGCAGCCAACGTTCCCAAAATTTGCTGGACATTGTGGGCGATCGCCCCCACATCCACTTCCACCCATGCCCGATGGTTGGCTTTCAACATGATCTTGCGCGGCAAACTCGGCTTTAGTGTAGCGGAAGCTTCGTCTCTCCTCGCGTTTACCATCTGGTAGCGGTTGAGATGCCTCGCAACCCGCCGCTACAACCGCATGGCAAAGTGATGGCTGGTGATGCCCATGCCCTGATTGGCGTAGAATCGGTGGGCCTCAAACCGCTGCACCCCTGAATCCAAGTGAACCTGCCCACAGGCGTGCAGGCGGGCGTGATCCACCAACCACTGAAACAAGGCTGTGCCGTAGCCCTTGGTGCGCTCGCTGGCCAAAGTCACCAAATCATCCACGTAGAGGTATTTGCCCCACGCCAAGTTTTCCGCTAGGTGAAACCCTGCCACCGATTTGATTTTGGTGAGGTCAATCAAATACGCTAGCTTGTAACCGCAGTTTTGCTCCATGTGCCGCACACGCTTCACAAAGTCTTTGCGATCGAGGTACGGACGCAATTCCTTGACCACGCCGTAGCAACTTTCAATCTCAGCATCCGACACCGCGATCGCGATAAATGTCACGGTTGGGCTTCCTCTGTGCGCACGAACTCCACCAGCCCTGAGTATATCAAGCAAAGATGCCCGCGCCGCCCCCGCGACCCGGACATCTCGCTGCGCGGATGCCTGAACGACTACGAATCCTGGTCTTTGGCTTGCATGTCGGCGGCACTTTCGGGCACGTCGGTGGTCGGCTCTTCTTCAACTTGGGCTGGGTCTTCGGGGTGGGTCACGTCTTCTACCTTATCCACCGCGCCGGCGACAATGTCCCGCACATCTGTGGTCAGCACTTCTTTGACTTTTTCGACCCGCTCTTCGCCCACGACCCCTTCGATCGCCTCTTCGGCTTTTTCCAGGAGTTCTTCCGCTTTTTCCTTCAACCCTTCCAAAAAGCCGGGTTGTTTGTCGTCGCTCATGGTGTTGCTCGGTAATTGGACGGTAGACGCTTGCAGCGTACCAAAGATTGTGCCTGGAACAAAGAATGAGAAGATAAAGCCTGTTGTTTTGTCCTTGACCATGCTCGACTTGAAGTTGTTGCGGGCCAATCCTGAAGGCGTGCGCCAAAAGTTGGCCCGGCGGGCCGGCGATTTTGCCCCCCTGCTGGCCGCCGCTCAGGAATTGGATGCCCACATTCGTACCCTCGAACAACGGCGATCGCAATTGCAGGCCGAAAGCAACGACATTGGCAAACAGGTGGGACAGTTGCGCCAAGACCCCACGGCCGCCGACACGGTCGAAACCCTGCGGCAACGGGCCCAGACCATCCGCCAGGAGTTGGCCGAGCTGGAGCCGACGGAAAAAGCGCAGCGGGAACAACTGGAGGAAATTTGGCGATCGCTGCCCAATTTGCCGGACGACAGCACCCCCATCGGTCAGAGCGAAGCGGACAACGTGGAAGTGCGGCGGTGGGGAGATGAAAAGAAGTTGGTGGGGGGGCGTCCCCATTGGGAACTGGGGGAAGCCCTGGGCTGGTTTGATTTTGAGCGGGCGGTGAAAGTAGCCCGGACGCGGTTTACCGTGTTGCGGGGACAGGGGGCCGCCTTGGAACGGGCGCTGATTCAATGGATGTTGGATATCCACACCGGGGGGGGATACACCGAAATTTTGCCGCCCTTGTTGGTAAATTCTGCCGCGATGACGGGCACCGGCCAACTGCCCAAGTTTGCCGAAGATTTGTTTCGGTGTGCCGAAGACGATTTATGGCTGATTCCTACGGCGGAAGTACCGGTGACCAACCTCTACCGCGATGAAATTTTGGCGGCCGAGAATCTACCGATTGCCCACTGCGCCTTTACCCCCTGTTTTCGGCGGGAGGCGGGCAGCTACGGCCGCGATACCCGTGGCTTGATTCGTCTGCACCAATTTCACAAAGTAGAGTTGGTGAAGCTAACCACCCCCGAAACCTCGGCGGCCGCCCACCAAGCCCTGGTGGCCGATGCCGAAGCGATTTTGCAGCTTTTGGCGTTGCCCTATCGGGTGGTGGAACTGTGCACAGGGGATTTGGGGTTTGGTGCCGCCAAGTGCTACGACTTGGAAGTGTGGTTGCCCAGCGCCAACCAGTACCGCGAAATTTCCAGTTGCTCGAATTTTGGTGATTTTCAGGCTCGCCGGGCCAACATTCGCTGCAAAGCCAAGGGTAAAAAAGGTACCGAGTTTGTCCATACCCTCAATGGCTCGGCGCTGGCGATCGGACGCACCATGGCCGCCATTTTGGAAAATTATCAGCAGACCGATGGCACCGTGGCCGTCCCCGCCGCCCTCCAACCCTATTTGCGATGCGAACGGTTTGGCTCTTAGGCAACGAAGGGAAGCACGGATGAGGTGGCGGGTTGGGGCGATCGCCGGAACCAAGGGTTGGCCACGGCAAACCACAACCGGGAGAGGCGGTGCTGCGCCTGCGCCCGCGATGATGTTGGGAACTGGATTCTATG
>DMPD01000082.1 GCA_003456125.1 Cyanobacteria bacterium UBA8156
TTAATTAAAATGACTATAATTTGAAACTATGCTTCAAATACAGGCGACCATAACTCCGAAACTGCCAACTGCCAGCCGGGAAATAGATCGGGCAGCGTGAGCATATCCCCATCCTGGAGTTGGATGGCGGCGTGGGGCGAGCGCCGAATCTCCAACCACCGTTGCTCCGGGTTAACCAAAATCCCCACCTGCGTACCTTGCGCCAAAAAGCGATCGATTTTGGTGCGGAGTGCCGCCAAACTATCCGAGGGGGATTTCACCTCGACGATCAAATCCGGCGCCAGTTCGGCAAAACCTTGGGGACTGCGGCGTAACCGCTCGGCCCGCACAAAAGAGACATCGGGAGCGCGGGTATCCGCATTCGGCAACACAAAACCCGCCCCGGCTCCCGTGACCCTCCCCAGCCGCCGGGGTTTGATCCAGTTGCGGAGTTGCGCACCAAACTCTAGGGCGACTTCATCCGACTCATAGCCCGATGGACTCATAATCACAATGTCTCCGTTCACCAGCTCGACGCGGTAATCGCCATCCAATTTGGCTTGCACCCGCTCCAAATCGACCACGGTTAACGTCATGGTGGCTCCTGAAAGCTTTGAGGAGATTGTAGTCCCTGATCGCTGCCGTGCGCTGGTCAGCTTGAGAGGGGTTCTACGGCGTGAAAGCGCTGCAAATCCATCAGGCGATCGCCGTTGGGGAGGGTTTCAAAGATGTCTACCAATCGGTATTGCCACAGAATATCGGCGGGGCCGTATTCGTAGCGGGTGCGCACCGATTCCCCCACGGTTTCATCGATGCCGCTGAAGTTCACAATGGCCAGACCATGGCGCTGCGCCAAATCGGCGGCGGTTTGACCGAAGAGGGGACTATCTCGCTCGATCGGGTGGTAGACCGTCCAACTCAACCGAAAATTGGGCGATCGCGTCCGGGCGAGGGGCAACTCGTAAAAACGGCGCACCCCTTGCCCTTCGGCGGTGCTCTCGTCTTGAAACCAAGAAACGCTGACCTGCGCATCGTAAATTTGGTTGTGGCGTTGGTTGGCGATCCGAAACATCAAGCAAGGCACCCGATTGTGCTCAGAGATCACCGCTTTCTGGCTAAACATTACCCGGGCCGTCGGTCGGGCAAAGCGGGCAAACGCCAACCCCGTCAACACGGCGATCGACACCAAGCCCACCATCGCTTCCACCGATACCACCGTGTGGGTATACAAGGTTTGGGGATACATATACCCATAGCCAATGGAAGCCAAGGTCTGCACGCTGAAAAAATAGCGATCGGTAAAGGATTGGGCGTGGACAATGCCCTGGGGATCAAAGCTATACAGCAGGGCAAAAATCAGGTTGAGACCCACGTAGGCTAAGGCGATCGCCCCCAGGAACACCGGCCAGGGCATCAACAGCATCAGGTGGTAGGGGTCCCGCAGGTAGGCCCGCCAATCGTCGCCGCCCCGTACCGAAAAGCGACCGTTGTGAACAGCGATGCGAATTTTGCGGTGCATGGGCTTTAGCATTCCAATGGGGCTCACAGCCGCCGGAGAAAGTAAAACAGGTATGGCAAACCGTCCGATGAATTCGGTTTCCCCCTAGGGATAGACTGCGATAATAAACCACAGAAACCCACGGAAATTACCATGGCCGTCAAAAAAGAAGACCCCAAACAACCACGATCGCGGTTTATCGGCAACATTTTATTGTTGGTGGGCACCGGCTTGCTGGCCTTGAACTTTTTGTTGCCCAATCTGGTGGGCGATCGCACCCCCCAGGTACCCTACAGCCTGTTTATTCACCAGGTCGAATCCCATCAGGTGGCGCGGGTGGCGATTGGGCAAGACAAAATCCGCTACCAACTGCGCACCGGCAGCGATACGACGACCCCCAGCCAAATTTTCGCCACCACCCCCATCTTTGATTTGGAACTGCCCAAACGGCTCGAAAGCAACGGCGTGGAATTTGCGGCGATTCCGACTAGCGGCCCCAACTGGTTTGGCACCCTGTTGAGTTGGGTCATTCCGCCCCTGATTTTCGTGGGGATTTTGCAATTCTTTAACCGCGGTGCGGGCGGCCCCGGCGGCTTGCAAATCGGCAAGAGCCGCGCCAAAGCCTATGTGGAAGGGGACGCCCCCAAAATTCTGTTTGCCGATGTGGCCGGTGTGGACGAAGCCAAAGTGGAACTGGAAGAAATCGTCCAATTCCTGAAAACCCCCGAGCGCTACACCAAATTGGGGGCCAAAATTCCCAAGGGCGTGTTGTTGGTGGGCCCCCCCGGCACCGGCAAAACCCTGCTGGCCAAGGCGGTCGCCGGTGAAGCGGGGGTGCCGTTCTTTAGCATTTCCGGCAGCGAGTTCATCGAATTGTTTGTGGGGGTGGGTTCGTCGCGGGTGCGCGATCTGTTTGACCAAGCGAAAAAACAAGCCCCTTGCATTGTGTTTATCGACGAACTGGATGCGATCGGCAAATCCCGCAGCAGCGGCGGTTTTTACGGCGGCAACGACGAACGGGAGCAAACCCTCAACCAACTCCTCACGGAAATGGACGGTTTTAGCGCCGACGGCAAAACCGTGATCGTGTTGGCGGCCACCAACCGTCCCGAAACCCTCGATCCGGCTCTGTTGCGACCCGGGCGGTTCGATCGCCAGGTGTTGGTCGATCGCCCCGACAAATCCGGTCGGGAAGCGATCCTGAAAATTCACGCTGCCAAGGTCACCCTGGGCCCCGATGTGGACTTAACCGCCATGGCGGCCCGCACCCCCGGGTTTTCCGGCGCAGACTTGGCCAACCTGATCAACGAAGCCGCTTTGTTGGCTGCTCGGGGCGGTCGCGCAGCCGTCAGCCAAGCCGACCTCAGCGAGGCGATCGAGCGGGTGGTGGCCGGTCTGGAGAAAAAGAGCCGGGTGCTCAACGAAAAAGAACGGCGGATTGTGGCTTACCACGAAGTGGGCCATGCTTTGGTGGGGGCCCTCAGCCCCGGCAGCGGCAAAGTGGAAAAAATCTCGATTGTGCCCCGAGGCATGGCCGCTTTGGGATATACCCTGCAACTGCCCACCGAAGATCGGTTCCTGCAGAGCAAAGAGGAGTTGGAAACCCAAATCGCCACCCTGTTGGGGGGACGTTCCGCCGAAGAACTGATCTTTGGCAGCATCACCACCGGCGCGGCCAACGACCTGCAGCGGGCCACCGACCTCGCCGAGAAAATGGTGACCGGCTACGGCATGAGCCAAGTGTTGGGCCCCCTCGCGTACCAACAGTCCCAGAACAACTTTTTGGGGGGTGGGGCCATGAATCGTGTGGTCAGCCCCGCCACCGCCGAGGCGATCGACAACGAAATCAAAGCCATTGTCGAAGCCGGTCACCACAAGGCGCTCGCCATCTTGCGGCACAACCGGGGTTTGTTGGAAGAAATTGCCGAAAAACTCTTGGAAAATGAAACCATGGAAGGGACACAACTGCATGAGTGGCTGTCTCAGGTGCAAACTCCGGCACCTGTAGCGGCCTGAGCCTTGGCGCATCTATATCCCCTACAATCCACTTCATCATGTTGAAACTGCACGTTCCCACCGTGGTTTGCGAAGGTTGCCTGGAAACCATCACCCAAGCCATCTTGCAAACCGATCCCACCGCCACCGTCAGCGCCGATCTGGCCACCAAGACCTTTACGGTCGAAACCCAGACCGATGCCAGCATCCTGCGGGAGGCGATCGCCGCCACCGGGCACCAAGTGTCATGAATGCCGACCAATTGGCCGCCCGGTTGCGGGAACATTTCGATCTGGTGCACCTTGAGGTAGAAGACCAGAGCGATCGCCATCGCCATCATCGCGAAGGGGCGGGGGGGGGACACTACCAGGCGGTCTTGGTCACGGCGGCGTTTGCGGGCAAGTCCCCCATGGAGCGGCACCGTCTGGTCTACCAAGCCCTGGCTGGGGAGATGGGCACCACCATTCACGCCCTCTCCCTGACCACCCTCACCCCTGCCCAGTGGTTGGCCAAGCAGTCTGAAATCGGTGGTCAGACCCCTTAGAATAGAGATGTAACGATGCGTAAAGCACTTTTTGCCACTGTTCAGCAAGCACTTGAGGAATATCGAAAAATGGCTTTTGAACTGCCGACGCTGCCCTATGCCATGGATGCCCTCGAAGCCTCGGGGATGTCCGCCAAGACCTTGGAATACCACTACGGCAAACACCATCAAGGGTATGTGACCAACCTCAACAAATTGTTGGAAACCGAAACGGCCTACGCCGGCAAGTCCTTGGAAGAAGTGATTCAGCAGAGCCACCAGGACAAGAAAATGGGGGTGTTCAACAACGCCGCCCAAGTGTGGAACCACACCTTCTACTGGAACGGCATCCAGCCCAACGGCGGTGGCGCCCCCACGGGTGACCTGGCCGCGGCGATCGACGCCAGCTTTGGTAGCCTTGATAAGTTCAAGGAAGAATTCAAAAATGCCGGTGGCACCCAGTTCGGCAGCGGTTGGGCCTGGTTGGTCAAAGAAGGCAACACCCTGAAGGTGACCAAGACCCCCAACGCCGAAAATCCCCTGACGGTGGCGGGCCAGGTGCCCCTGTTGACCATGGATGTATGGGAGCACGCCTACTACCTCGACTTCCAAAACAGCCGGCCTAACTTCATGGCCAACTTTGTCGAGAAGTTGATCAACTGGGAATTTGTGGCCCAGAACTTTGCCGCAGCGGCGTAGTTCTCGCGTAGTTCAACGGTCTGAGGCTTCCCAAAAGTTCGAACAAGGGCGGCTGGCTTCGGGTCAGCCGCTTTGCTATGAGCAGGATCGGGGGCATGGGCGGCACCGACCGTCCCATGGCGGGCGATCGCGGAATTTTGTGCGGAAAACCTTCCAAATGATTTAATGTACTTGTAACCTTTCGGAAACTCCCGGAGCGAACTATGGCATTGGTACCAATGCGGCTCATGCTGGATCACGCCGCTGAGCACAACTACGGCATCCCAGCGTTTAACGTCAACAACATGGAGCAGATCCAAGCGATCATGCAAGCTGCCCATGAAACCGACAGCCCGGTGATCCTGCAAGCGTCGCGGGGGGCGCGCAAATACGCCGGTGAAAACTTTTTGCGTCATTTGATCTTGGCGGCGGTGGAAACCTATCCCCACATCCCCATTGCCATGCACCAAGATCACGGCAACGAACCCGCCACCTGCTATTCGGCCATTCGCAACGGGTTCACCAGTGTGATGATGGACGGCTCTTTGGAGGCCGATGCTAAGACCCCATCCAGCTACGAATACAACGTGCACGTCACCCGGACGGTGGTGGAAGTGGCCCACGCGATTGGCGCCAGCGTGGAAGGGGAATTGGGCTGCCTGGGTTCGTTGGAAACCGGCATGGGCGACCAAGAAGACGGCCACGGGGCAGAAGGGGTGTTGTCCCACGACCAATTGTTGACCGACCCCGATCAAGCGGTAGACTTTGTGGAACAAACCGGGGTGGATGCTCTGGCGGTGGCGATCGGCACCAGCCACGGCGCCTATAAATTTACCCGCAAGCCCACCGGCGAGATTTTGGCGATGGATCGGATTGCCGAAATTCACCGGCGGTTGCCCAACACCCACTTGGTGATGCACGGTTCTTCGTCGGTGCCCGAAGATCTGTTGGAAATCATCAACAAGTTTGGCGGTGCCATTCCCGAAACCTATGGGGTGCCGGTGGAAGAAATCCAAAAGGGCATCCAAAACGGGGTGCGCAAGGTGAACATCGATACCGACAACCGGTTGGCGATCACCGCTGCTGTCCGGGAAGCCTTGGCGGCAGACCCGAAAGAGTTTGATCCCCGCCACTTCCTGAAGCCGTCGATCAAGTACATGCAAAAGGTGTGTGCCGATCGCTATCAGCAGTTTGGTACCGCCGGCAACGCCAGCAAAATCAAGCAGATGAGCTTGGAGGCCTACGCCGCCAAGTATGCCAAAGGCGAATTTCCCGGGCCCAAAACCCGCACCCTGGTGACGGCCTAAGTCACTGGCGCAACGGGTGACACGCCCAAGGTCGCTTTGGGGAGTTTAACCGGGTCTTGATCTCTGGGTTTGGATCTCTGGATTTCGAACTCTGGATTTTGAACTCTGGGGGTGGCGAGAGAGGGGGGGGAAACCTCCCTCTCTCTTTTTGTTGTCTCTATTTTTGGCTATGGGCTTGCAAAAAGGCGATCGCCGCGGTTGGGGTGTTTGCCATCCGATCGTCCAATACGGCCCCCCGCAGTTGCTGGAGGAGTTGGCCAACGGCGGGGCCGCGGTACCCCAAGGCTTGGAGTTCGGAGCCGGTGAGGGGCGATCGCCGATGTCGCCAATTCTGGGCGTAGCGTTGCAATTGCCGTTGGAGGGCGGGGGAACCCCCCACCGCCGCCAAGAGCAGGGCCGGTTCACGAAAGGCTTCGATCGCCTGCACCGTGGTGCTGGGGGGGGCCGTCAGGGGTAGGGTTTGGGCCACCAGGGGCACCTGCTGCCAAATCTCCAACTCGGCGCGGGAAAGACCCAAGTGGGTGGGCGGTACCGCCATCCCCGTCAACACCAGCAACAACGGGAGGTGGGGCCACGGTTGCCGCAACCAACTCTGGTGGCGATCCAGGCAGGCCAGACGGCGATCGAGGCGAGGGGGCAACTGCAGCGTGGGGTGAATCAGCCGGAGGGCAGCCCACTCCGCCAAGAGATACAGGGTTTGGGCGGCGATCGCCGGTCGGTACTGGGGTTGCAACAGGGCATCCAACTCAAACCGGAGGCGGGGGCCCCCCATTCCCGCAAACGTCTCGCTACGACAGGTCGCCTGTACTTCTTGGGCGGTACTGGGGGCCAAGGCAAACCCCAACCGGGTGGCGAGGCGGGCCCCGCGGTAAATTCGCCGGGGGTCTTCGGCAAAACTGCCGGGGCGGATGGCCCGCAATTGGCGCGCTGCCAAATCGGTTTGACCGTCGAAGCGATCGAGCAAGGTTTGGGTGTGGAGGTTCCAGGCCAAAGCATTCACCGTAAAATCCCGCCGATACAGGTCTTCATACAGCGAACAAGGGGCAACGGTGGGGTTGGCCCCCGGATAGGCATAGTGTTCTCGGCGGGCCATCGCGAAATCGAAGGCGGTGCTCTGCCACACCCATTCGGCGGTCTGAAACTTGGCGTAGGTTTGCAGGTGTCCCCCCGGAAATTCCGCGGCGAGGGCTTGGGCAATCCGAATCGCGCCGCCGTCTCCTTCCACCACCAAATCGATATCCGTTGGA
>DMPD01000257.1 GCA_003456125.1 Cyanobacteria bacterium UBA8156
CAACCACCCCCGGCCCTCCCTCCAGCACGCCCGCCCCCGCCAGCACAATCTCTGCCCGCCGCTCCCCCACCCACTGCGTCCGTTCGCTGGAGGTCGATCGCCGCAACAGCCGCACCGCCTGCTCGACTGCCCCCCGCGAAACTTCGTACCCCTGCAACGTCTCGGGTGTAAACCCCGTGGCCTGCAACCCGACCAATCCGGCCACCGCTTCGACCGTGCCAGAGGTACCGATCAACCGCGGCGGTTTCCCCCCCAACAACGTTCGCAGTTCATCGGTGGGCCGCTCCAGCATCCCCACCACATACTGCCGCAACCGCTCAAAGTCGGCACTGCCCATCGGGTCTGCCCGCACAAATTCATCCGTCAGCCGCACCGCCCCGATTTTGGTACTGCTCAAATACGCTGGATCCCGCCCATCCCCCAACACCAACTCGGTGGAACCACCGCCAATATCCAACACAATGTGGGGCTGCCCGCCAAAATCCACCGCGGACAAAACCCCTAAATAAATCCGCCGCGCTTCCTCTGTCCCCGAAATCAACTCGACCGTAATTCCGGTCTCCGCTGCAACCCGCTCGATAAACCACCGCCCGTTGGCGGCCTCCCGAGTGGCACTGGTGGCCACCGCCACCACCTCCGCCACCCGCAAAGCCTGGCACATCCCCCAAAACCGCTTCAACGCAGAGAGCGATCGCCCCATCGCCACCTCCGATAGATCGCCGGTACGGGCACACCGCTCCCCCAACCGCACGGTCTCCTTCTCGGCCGCCACAATCGTAAAACTCGCCAGCACCGGCTCCACATCCGCTACCACCATGTGGATGGAGTTGGTACCAATGTCGATCGCCGCCAGTCGCTTCATGCATCCCCCCTACCCTCGGTTCATCATACCGCCACCGGTTTTCGCCTTGACATATGAATAGTTGTTCATGTATGATGATGACATCGATTGGAAAAATACCCGGAGGTCAAAATGTCGGAAGCTGTACGTTGTGCTTGTGCGAAGGGTTGTGTGTGCACGGTGTTGCCCGGTCAGGGAGTCGTGGTCGAGGGTCGGGTATATTGCAGCGAAGCCTGTGCCCAGGACCATAGCAGCGGTCAGGGGTGCGGTTGCGGCGCCAGTGACTGCCCTTGCAATGCTTAGGTGTTGAGGGTATCCCTGTCCCCTCCCCCGCCGGGGGAGGGGATACCTTTCATTGCCCACCTCATGCCCTGGGGGTTCGGTTTTGGGGGCATCGTCTTTTACAATAGCGGCGATCGCCCAGCCGGACATCCCATGCAACACCAAGTGCAATTTCAGCGGTTGTATTACCGCAGCCGTAAATTTGCCTATCGGGTTGAAGCCCTGAAACTGCCCAACGGGGCCGAAGGAGAATATGCCTACATCGAGCATCCAGGGGCCGGCGTGGTGGTACCCATTGCCCCGGATGGTCGGTTCGTCCTGGTGCGGCAGTACCGGTTTGCGGTGGGGGCCTATTTGCTGGAATTTCCCGCCGGCACCTTGGAGCCTGGCGAAGACCCCGATCGCACGATCGCCCGGGAACTCGAAGAAGAGACCGGTTACCACGCCCAGCAGTGGCAGTATCTGGGGGCCTTCTTTTTGTGTCCGGGGTATTCCACCGAAAAAATCCATGCCTATCTGGCGCGCAATTTGACTGTGTTGGCGGTGCGTCCCGAAGGGGACGAAGACGAAGACCTGGAAACCGTCTTGTACGATCGCGACCAGTTGGAAGCCCTGTTGTCGGGGGCCGATCCCAACGCCCTGTTGGATGCCAAATCGATCGCCGCTTACCACCTGGCCCAACGGCATTTGTGAAGAGAATCCCTTATCCTGAGAGCAAGCTGAACGCCGGCCCCGCCCTGAGATGGAGGTTCTTGTGGAAAACACTGCCTTATACGAAGCCGATCGCCAACTTTGGCTGGCGCACACCGTCGCCCAATTGCAGACGAAAAACCTCACCGACTTGGATTTCGGGAATTTAGTCGAGGAGCTAGAGGGTTTGGGCCGCAGTGAAAAACAGGCGATCGCCAGCTACCTCCTGCGGCTATGCGAGCACTTGCTCAAGGTTGCCTACTGGGAAACCGAGCGAGAGCGGTGTTTTCGGGGATGGGATGTGGAAATCGCCCATTTTCGTCTGCAAATTCAAGAACGGCTTAGCGACAGCCCGAGCCTGAAAAATTGGTTAACGGAAAACTTCCCGCGGCAATACCGCAACGGTCGCAAACTGTTTCTCAAAGCCAGCCAACTGCCAGCCCGCCTGGTGGCCGAAACCCCCGTCTTCACCCTCGAGCAAGCCCTCGACGAAGACTGGTTGCCTTGGCAGCCCTAGGCAACCCCTATCATGGGTTACAGAATGTAAAGTGAGTTTTTGCCATGACCAATCCCTTATTGCGGGGCGAGGGACTGCCGTCCTTCGGGGAAATCCACGTCGAGCACATTGTGCCGGGGATGACGAACCTGTTAGCCGAACTCAGCGATGAACTCACCGTTTTGGAGGAGCGGGGGGGAGACACCTGGGAAACCCTGATGGAGCCTTTGGCCAAACTGGGCGATCGCCTAGCCTGGTCTTGGGGAATCGTGGGGCATTTGTTGGGGGTGAAGAACTCCGAAGCCCTGCGGGCGGCCCACAACGCCGTGCAACCGAAAGTCGTGGAATTTTCCACCCGGTTGGGGCAGAGCCGGCCCCTTTACGAAGGGTATCTGCGGTTGCGGCAGGCCCCGGCTTGGGCAGACTGGCCCCCGGCGCGGCGGCGGATTGTGGAAGCCGCCATTCGGGATGCAGAACTGGCCGGCGTGGGCTTGCCGGCGGCGCCGCGGGCCGAATTCAACCAAATTCAGCAGGAATTGGCGAGTCTGGCCACCGAATTCGCCAACAATGTGTTGGATGCCACCAAAGCCTTTGGGATGCTGTTGCGGGACAGCGCCGAAGTCACCGGTTTGCCCAGCAGTTGGCGGGAATTGGCCGCCGCCACGGCCCGGGAGCAAGGGGAGAGCGAAGCCAGTGCCGAGGGGGGGCCCTGGTATGTCGGGTTGGACTTCCCCAGCTACTATCCGTTTTTGCAGCACAGCCAGCGGCGAGACCTGCGGGAAAAACTGTATCGGGCCTACAGCACCCGTGCCGCCGCCGCTCCCCAAGACAACGGCCCGATCCTGCGGCGGATTTTGCAACTGCGGCAGCGCGAAGCCCAGCTTTTGGGGTACGGCACCTACGCCGAGCAGAGCCTAGCCAGCAAAATGGCCCCCAACGTCGCCGCCGTCGAAACTCTTTTGGAGGAACTGCGGCAAGCCAGCCACCCCGCCGCCCAACAAGAATTGCTCAAACTGCAGGAATTTGCGCAAGAAAACGGTCAAACCGAATCCTTGCAACCCTGGGACATCGCCTATTGGAGCGAGCGGCTGCGGGAGAAAACCTTTGATTTAGAGCAGGAAGCCCTGCGGCCGTATTTTCCGTTGCCCAACGTCTTGACCGGATTGTTTGGCTTGGCCGAGCGGTTGTTTGGGGTAACCGTCCAACCCGCCGACGGCAAGGCCCCTGTCTGGCATCCCGACGTGCGCTACTTTGAAATTTTTGATGAACAAGGGGCGGCGATCGCCGCGTTTTACCTCGATCCCTACAGCCGACCCGCCGAAAAACGGGGGGGAGCCTGGATGGATTTTTGTCTGGGGCGGGCCCGCGATCGCCATACCGGGGAGGTGCGGTTACCGGTGGCCTATCTGGTGTGCAACCAGTCACCGCCGGTGGGAGACACCCCCAGTTTGATGACCTTTGCCGAAGTCGAGACCCTGTTCCACGAATTTGGCCACGGGTTGCAGCACATGTTGACCCAGGTGGATGAGCCGGGAGCCGCCGGCATCAACAACGTCGAGTGGGATGCCGTAGAACTGCCCAGCCAATTCATGGAAAACTGGTGTTACGACCGAACCACCCTGTTCGGCATGGCTGTCCACTACCAGACCGGAGAACCCCTCCCGGAAGGCGAATACCAAAAACTGTTGGCGGCCAAGACCTTTTTGGCGGGGATGGCCATGCTGCGGCAACTGCACTTTAGCTTGGTGGATTTGGCCTTGCACCACACCTACGATCCGGAGCGGGAAACCCCCGAACAGGTGCGCGATCGCCTGGTGCCCAGCACCACCGTTTTGCCACCCCTCCCCGAAGATCGGTTCTTGAACAGCTTTGGGCACATTTTTGCGGGGGGCTATGCCGCCGGCTACTACAGCTACAAGTGGGCCGAAGTGTTGAGCGCCGATGCCTTTGCCGCCTTTGAAGAAGTCGGATTGGGCAACGAAGCCGCCGTGCGGGCCACCGGTCGCCGGTACCGGGACACCGTTTTGGCTTTGGGGGGGAGCCAAGGGCCCTTAGCCGTGTTTCAGGCCTTCCGGGGTCGGGAACCCAGCACCGCGCCCCTGTTGCGTCACAACGGTTTGGCGCCGTAAGGCTGGCACCCTTTACCCAAGGAAGAACGTGGTAGAGTGAGCCCATACTTGCGCTCTGCCACTTTCCTCGGTCTGCGTTATGCCGGATCGCACCGCTGCCAATCTCCCCGACGCTTCCAGCAACGATTCTGGGGTCGAGTCTGCAGGCACAACCGCAGTGCCCCAGCTCCAAACTCAACTCCAAGCTCAACTTCAAACCCAAATCGAGCAGTTGCAGGCGGAGCGGGACGAACTCAAGTTGCTGCTGGAGACCACCACCGACCATGCCGATGCCGTTGAGGAGGAGTTGTTCCGGCTCAACCAGCAATTGAGTGCCGAAGTCCAAGAGCGAGCCAAGGCCGAAGCCTCCCTGCGGGTATCCGAGGCGATCGCCCGTTCCTTGGTGGAGGTTTTGCGGCGGGACAAATACGACCTCGAGATGTTGTTGGAAACCGCCACCCAACACGGTGATGTCGTGGGCAACGTCCTCTTGGAGCGGCAGCGGCGGGGCGAAGTCGAGAACCAAGACCTGTTTTATGCCATTGCCGAGACCATTCCCTTGGGTTTAGGGGTCTGTCGGTTTGCCGATGGGCGGTTGGTGTATGCCAACGAAGCCTTTGAAGAAATTGTGGGCTTGGTGCCCAGTCAGATTCTGAGCAAGTGCCTGCAGGACTTACCGTCGGTGCCGGAAGAGGGGCAAGCCCTGGTCGCAACCCTGCAGGAGCAGGGCACGGTCATGGAGTGCGAGCTGGAAATCGGGGAAGGGCCCCGCTGGGGAAGTTTCACCGTGCGTCCCTTGATGTTGCAAGGAGAAGCCGTGCATCTGGTGGTTTTGCAGGACATCACCGCCCGCAAATTGGCCGAAGAGGGGTTGCGGCAATCGGAGGCCCACTCGCGAGACCTCCTCCGGGATCTCGAAGCCATCGTCGAGCGTCGCACCGCTGCCCTCAAAGAAGCCATGGAAGCCGCCGCTGCCGCCAATCGGGCCAAGAGTGAATTTTTGGCCAGCATGAGCCACGAACTGCGCACGCCCCTGAACGCCATTTTGGGTTTTGCCCAACTGATGCAGCAGGATGAAACGTTCCCGGTGTCCCACGGGGAAAGCCTCGAAGCGATCGCCCGGGCCGGCGAGCACTTGTTGGGCACCATCGACGATGTGTTGGAATTGTCGCGCATTGAATCGGGTCGCTTGAGTTTGCGGGAGACCTCCTTTGATTTGCGGGCCCTGCTGGACGATCTGCACCGGATGATGTCGTTGCGGGCCCGGAGCAAAAACCTGGAATTGCGGTTTGAAATAGACGATCGCCTGCCGCGGTATTTGATTGCCGATGCCGGCAAGCTGCGGCAAATTGCCATCAACCTTTTGGGCAATGCCGTGAAATTTACCAAACGGGGCGGGGTCACCCTCCAAGTCACGGGGCAATTCTTGGCGGAGGGGGGCGATCGCAACTATCGGCTGCAGATCAGCGTGGAAGATACGGGGCCGGGCATTGCGCCCGAGGAAATGGCCGGGTTGTTCGAGCCCTTTGTGCAAACCGCCAGTGGGCGGCAATCGCAGGAAGGATCTGGGTTGGGGTTAACCGTCAGCCGCAAGTATGCGCGGTTGATGGGGGGAGATTTAACCGCCACCAGCACCGTGGGTCAGGGCACCCGTTTTCTGTTGGCGATCGCGACGCGGGCCGCCAAAGCCGCCGAGACCACCCAGGGATTGCGGCCCATTGGGCTGGCCCCCGGGCAGGCGGCCTATCGAATTTTGACCATCGACGATCGCCCGGAGATGCGTACCATTGTGCGGCGGTTGTTGGAGACCGTGGGTTTTGAGATTCGGGACGTGGCCACAGCCGAGGAAGCGCTGCATGCCTGGCAGACCTGGCAACCCCATTTGATCTGGATGGATTTGCAGATGCCGGGTTGCGACGGGTTTGAACTGACCCGTGAAATTCGGCAACAGGAACAGCAACAGGGGCGATCGCCCACGGTCATCGTGGCCCTATCGGCGCGGGTTTTTGCCGAAGACCGATCGGCGGCGCTGGCGGCCGGCTGCGACGACTTTGTCAGCAAACCGTTTTTGCGGGATACCCTGCTCGAGAAAATTTCCCAGCATTTGGGGGCCACCTATATCTATGCCGAAGCCGTAACCAGCGTACCGGGGCGGGAGGTGGTTGCCACCGATTTGCAGCGTTTGGGTCGGGAGTGGGTGCGCCAACTGCATCAGGCCGCCACCCTCGCCGACAGCGAGCGGGTTCACGAGTTAATCGCCCATTTGCCCAGCGCCGATCCCGCCCTCCAACAGGGATTGCAGGAATTGGTGAAAGCCTTTCGGTTCGATCGCCTCTTCGATCTGACGGCATGGGCCATGACCCCCATCCCGATTCACGCCCGGCCGGATATTTTGGTGGTAGAAGACAACCGGGTGAACCAGAAAATTGCGATGCGGATGTTGCAAAACTTAGGGCAGGCCGCCCACTGCGTCAGCAGCGGCGCCGAGGCCCTGTCCCACCTGCGGGAGCATCCCTACCGCTTGGTTTTGATGGATCTCCAGATGGAGGAAATGGATGGCGTAGCCGCTACCCTCGCCTTGCGGGCCCTGGAAAGCGCCCAACCGGATCGCCCCCGCGCGATCGTGATTGCCCTCACCGCCAGCACCGACAGCACCAGCCGGGAAGCTTGCCTGAATGCGGGCATGGATGATTTTTTGAGCAAACCCTTTCGGCCCGCCGCCTTGCAAGAGCTGTTGGCGCGGTGGTACCAATGAAGGGATGGCGCTAAAATACCGACAGTTTTGCGAGCCGTAGCCTTGAGCCTACCGTTGTCTCCCGGGGTACTGTTGCGCGATCGCTACCGCATTTGCGAGGCGATCGCCGAGGGGGGCATGGGCCGCACCTACCTTGCCGAAGACCTCGAGCGGTTTTGCGAGCCCTGCGTCATCAAGGAATTTTTGCCCAGCTCCGGGCGGGGGCAAAACTTAGGACAAAAAGAACGGGAATTGTTTGCGCGGGAAGCCACGTTGTTGTATCGGCTTGACCACCCGCAAATTCCCCAGTTTCGCGGCCACTTTGAAGAAGAAGGGCGACTGTTTTTGGTGCAAGAGTACATCGATGGGGCCACCCTCCGAGAACTCCTGCAACAACGGCAACAGCAGGGCGAAACGTTCCGGGAAAACGAAATCGTGGAGCTGCTGCTGCAACTGCTGCCGGCTTTGGCGTACCTTCACCGCCAAAATATCGTGCACCGCGACATTTCCCCCGAAAACCTGATGGTGCGATCGCGCGATCGCCTGCCCATGGTGCTGGATTTTGGGGCCAGCAAAGAATTGACCGCATTGACCCAACCCAGCAGCACCGCCACCGTCGTCGGCAAATTTGGGTATGCGCCCCCCGAACAACTGCAAACCGGCCAAGCCTTTCCCAGCAGCGATTTGTATGCCCTGGCCGTGACCGCCCTGGAGCTGTTAACGGGCCAAAGCCCGGTCGAGCTGTACAACGCCCGCGAACTGCGCTGGGAGTGGCACGATGCCGTTGCCGTTAGCCCTGTGTTGGCCAGCATCTTGGATCGCATGCTGGCACGGCAACCGGGGCAACGCTACAACAGGGCCGAAGAAGTACTGACGGAACTGGCCGCCTGGAAAACGGCTCGGCAACAACCCAAAACCGTGGTGGCGACCGTCGCCAAAACCATGGCTCCCCCCCGCACCCGCTACGCAACGAAAAATCCCCCCGCCCGGTTTGCCTGGGAATGGCTATCCCTCAGATCGGAAGAGCACACGTCTGAACTCCAGTCAC
>DMPD01000347.1 GCA_003456125.1 Cyanobacteria bacterium UBA8156
AGTGAAAGCCGGGCGTTGGTGGTGGAAAACCTCAAAACCTACCGCAAACTGCAACCGGAAGTAGAAGGGTTCAACCTCAAGGCGATCGTGTTGCTCAGCGATGAGGAACCCCCCGCCGGCCTCCACACTTTCCAGCAAGTGTTGACCTTGGGGGCCAGTCGCGATCTCGGCAACCCCGACATCCGCCGCGACAGCCCCGCCACCATCATTTACACCTCCGGCACCAGCGGTCAGCCCAAGGGGGTGGTGCTCAGCCACGGCAACCTGCTCTACGAAATCGGGGCCGCCCGGACTGTCCTTAAGCCCCAACCGGGCGATCGCGTCCTCAGCATTTTGCCCACCTGGCACTCCTACGAACGTACCTTCGAGTACTTCATCCTGACCTGCGGCTGTACCCAAATTTACACCAACCTCAAAAACCTCAAAAAAGACCTCAAGACCCGCCAACCCCAATTCATGGTGGCGGTACCCCGGCTCTGGGAATCCATTTACGAAGCCATTCAAGCGCAATTGCGGGAACAACCGGTGGCCAAGCAACGGCTGGTGCGGTTCTTTTTGGCCGTGGGCGATCGCTTCATCAAGGCCCGACGGGTGTGGCAAGGACTCGATCTGAACAACCTGGAGCCCTCTTTGGGTCAGAAAATCGGGGCAGCCCTCACCGCCTTCCTTACTTGGTTGCCCTACCGCCTGGGCGATCGCTTGGTGTTTCGCAAAATTCGGGAAGCCACCGGCGGCAAACTGAAATATGTGGTCACGGGGGGCGGCTCCATCGCCGAGGCCCTCGAAGATTTTTACGAACTGGTGGGCATCGAATTGTTGGGGGGATACGGCCTGACGGAAACCGCGCCGATCACCCACGTGCGGCGGCCCCGTCGCAACCTGCGGGGCGGCGACGGTCAACCGTTTCCCCTCACCGAAACCCGGATTGTCGATCCCGAAACCCATCGGGACTTGCCCCCCGGCCAACAAGGACTGGTCTGGATTCGGGGGCCGCAGGTGATGCAGGGGTACTACCGCAATCCCGAAGCCACCGGCAAAGTGCTCAATCCCGAAGGCTGGTTTAATACCGGCGATTTGGGTTGGGTCTCAACCCAACAGGATTTGGTGATCACCGGTCGCGCCAAAGACACCATTGTCCTCAGCAACGGCGAAAACATCGAACCCCAACCCCTCGAAGATGTGTGCCTGGCCAGCCCCTTCATCGATCAGATTGTGTTGGTGGGACAAGATCAGAAATACCTGGGGGCGCTGGTCGTGCTGAATTTGCCCGCTTTGGTGGCCGCCGGTTTGGCCGCCCCCGAAGAACCCCTTGCCGAAGTCAGCGCCCGCCTCCAGCAAGACCCCCAGGAGATCGCCCGGTTGCGCCAGGAACTGGATCGGGCGGTCAAAAACCGGCCCGGGTACCGCCCCGATGACCAGATCAAAGCCATCCACCTGTTGGCGGAACCCCTCAACATCGAAAACGGCCTGTTGACCCAAACCTTCAAAATTCGCCGGAACGTGGTTTTTGAACGGTACCAAGCGGAAATTCGGGCCCTGTACCCCTAATCTTCGTGGTCTTCAAACGGATCGCCCAAGGCTTTGCTGGGGGGGCCAAAAGCCGTATACACGCTAAAAGCCGTCAGGCAAATCAAGCAAACGGCCACCGTCAGGCCAATCGAGGTCGCGCTTCCCATGAAATCCGGTATCCCTTACAATGTTGCGTATAGTAACTATATTCGATACCCAAGGAAAGCATACCCCTATGTCGCAGCGCACTTGGTTGGGAGACATCCTGCGCCCCCTCAACTCGGAATACGGCAAAGTGTCTCGGGGCTGGGGCACCACGCCCCTAATGGCCGTGTTCATGTCCTTGTTTTTGGTGTTTCTGCTGATTATCTTGCAACTGTACAATTCGTCCCTGATCCTGGAAGGGGTCAAGCTGAACTGGGGAGTTGGCTGAGCCTTAAGTCACCTCAAGTCAACAGCACTGGTACAAAGCACTGGTACAAAGCAATTGGGCTGCGGTCTTGGCTCTCTTCGGTAGCTCCCCCTTTGGTTTGTGGGCAGCCTTCCGGTAACTGGGGGAGCCGAGACTTACCAATAGCTGGCAGCAACTGGCCAGCTGCACCAAGGCCCAAAGTAGCTAGACCAAAGTAGCTAGACCAAAGCACCAAGGCCCAAAGCACAAAGAAAAGATACAAAAAAGATACAAAGAAAAGATACAAAGAAACAGAAAGGGAAAAACCCTAGGGAGCTGGATCATGAATTTGTTTGGAATGGGCTTGCCGGAGATGGGTGTGATTGCCATTGTGGCGCTGCTGATTTTCGGGCCTAAGAAGTTACCGGAAATTGGTAAGAGCTTGGGCAAAACCGTAAAATCCTTCCAGGATGCCTCCCGGGAATTTCAGTCGGAGTTTGTGAAGGAAGCCGAGCGGCAAGAAGCAGCCCAACAGGTCGCAAGCCAGCCTGTAGCGGCTCCCCCGGCGGCGGTGGTAGAAGCACCACCGGAAAGCGCTCCCGTCAGCACCCAGCCCCTCACCGATGCCTGAAGCGGTACCCCTGCGGGCGATCGTGGGCTTGGGGAACCCCGGGCCGCAGTATGCCCAAACTCGGCACAACATTGGTTTTATGGTGTTGGAGCGGTTGGCGCAGCGTTGGGGAGCGATCTGGCGGGAAGAAAAGCGGTTTAAGGGTACCTGTGCCGAGGGGGGGTACCAGGGCCGCAAAATCTGGCTGCTGAAACCCCAGACCTACATGAATGCTTCGGGGGAAGCGGCGATCGCCCTGTTGCAATGGCACAAATTGCCGAGGGAAAGCCTGCTGGTGGTGTACGACGATTTGGACTTGCCCTTTGGCAAGTTGCGGTTGCGGGCCAATGGGTCGGCGGGGGGGCACAACGGCATCAAATCTTGCTTGCAGCACTTGGGCGGTGATGGCTTTGGGCGCTTGCGGTTGGGCATTGGTCGGGCGGGCGATCGGGAGACCGTAGCCCATGTCTTGGGGACGTTCCGCCCGGAAGAAGCCAGCCGTTTGCCGGAATTGTTGAACCTAGCCACCGCCGCGATTGAGACGGCGATCGCCCGGGGATTGCCCCAAGCTATGAACGAATTCAATGCCCAGGGTTTGGCGCTGATGGATGCGGCGAAGTAGCGCTATGGGTGATCCGTTTTTACGCCTGGAAAACGTCTCCAAAACCTACGGTGACTTGGTGGCGGTACGGGATTTGAATCTGGAAGTACCGGCAGGAGAGTTGTTGGGGTTGTTGGGCCCCAACGGTGCCGGTAAATCCACCGCCATTCGGATGATGACCACCCTGACGGCCCCCACCGGCGGCACCATTACCCTGGGGGATTGGGATGTGGCCAAGTTTCCGCAACAAGTCAAGCGGTTGTTTGGGGTGGTGTTGCAGCAAACCAGCGTGGACGTGGATTTGACCGTGTGGGAAAACCTGGAGCTCCATGGTCGGATGCACCGGATGCCGCAGCCGGAACGGGCCGCAGCGATCGCCCGGTGGTTGGAGTATGTGGAATTGACAGAGCGGCGGGAGAGCCTGGTGAAAACCCTATCGGGGGGGATGAAACGGCGGTTGCAGATTGCGCGGGCGTTGCTGCATCAGCCGCAGATGTTGTTTTTGGACGAACCCACCGTCGGCCTAGACCCCCAAACCCGCCGGCGATTGTGGGAAATCATCAAAGACTTAAAAGCCAAAGGGCTGACGGTTTTGCTGACCACCCACTACATGGAAGAGGCCGAATTTTTGTGCGATCGCGTCTGTATCATGGACGCAGGCACCATCATCGAAGTGGGCACCCCAGCCGCTTTGCGCACCAAATATGGTCAGGCCGTACTGGTGCATCAGCAGGCAGGAGGCATCACCTATCGGTTTTTCCCCGATGGGACGGCAGCCCATGCCCACCTCACGGCCCAGAGCGATCCGACGGGGTTGATGGTACGGCCGACCACCCTCGAAGATATTTTCGTGGAACTTACAGGACGGGGATTGGACTGACGCAATGAAAGCAATGATTTTGGCGGCGGGGAAAGGCACGCGCATTCGACCGATTACCTACGTCATGCCGAAGCCCATGATTCCGATCATGCAAAAGCCGGTCATGGAATTTTTGGTGGAATTGCTGCGGCAGCATGGTTTTGATCAAATCATGGTGAATGTGAGCCACCTTTCCGAAGAAATCGAAAACTATTTTCGGGACGGTCAAAAGTTTGGTGTAGAAATGTCCTACTCCTTTGAAGGCAGCATCATCAATGGGGAGTTGGTGGGCAAGGCCTTGGGCTCGGCTGGAGGGCTAAAGAAAATCCAAGACTTCTCGCCGTTTTTTGACGACACTTTTGTGGTGCTGTGCGGCGATGCGTTGATTGATTTGGATTTGACCGCTGTAGTGAAATGGCATCGGGAGCGGGGAGCCTTGGCAACTGTAGTGGCGAAAGAAGTCCCCCGCGAATCGGTTTCGAGTTACGGCGTAATTGTCACCGATGGGGAAGATCGCATTGTTGAATTTCAGGAAAAACCCCCGGTGGAATCGGCCCGTAGCAACAAAATCAATACCGGGATTTACATTTTTGAGCCGGAGGTACTGGATTACGTTCCTTCCGGTCAAGAATATGATATTGGTAGCCAATTGTTTCCGAAACTGGTGGCAGCCGGCGCGCCGTTTTACGCCAAAGCCATGGACTTTGAATGGGTAGATATTGGGAAAGTACCCGACTATTGGCAGGCGATTCAGGATGTTTTGTCGGGGAATATTCGGAACGTCAAAATTCCCGGTAAAGAAGTGCGGCCGGGGATTTTTACCGGTCTGAATGTGTCGGTAAACTGGGATAAGGTGAACGTGACGGGGCCGGTATACATTGGCGGGATGACCCGCATTGAGGATGGGGCCACGATTGTGGGGCCGACCACCATTGGCCAAAATTGCCACATTTGTCGGACGGCAACGGTGGAGCGCAGCATCATTTTTGAGTATTCGCGGTTGTCGGATGTGCGCTTGGTGGATAAGCTGGTGTTTGGGCGCTATTGTGTAGATAAAACGGGGGCGACCATTGATTTGCAAGCGGCGGCCTTGGATTGGCTGATTACCGATACCCGTTTGGAAAATCACACTGGCGTGATAGGGGCGGCCGGGCGCGGGTGATATTCGCCTTCACGGCGATCGCCCATTCCGCCAAACTACACTGAGGGTATGGATCAACCGGATATCATCCCTCTATGACTTTACCTTTGGCGGATGAAAAATGCCTGTTTGCGGCCGGTGTGCCCCAAAGTGATGCCATCCCCCTGATTTACGCTTTTCCCAATACCTACAGCGTGGGCATCACCAGTTTGGGGTATCAGTCCATATGGGCCCAACTGACCCAGCGGCCCGATGTCGATGTGCGGCGGTGGTTTATCGATGGGCACGAGCCGTTGCCCCGCCATCCAGAGTGGGTGGGCTTTTCGTTCTCCTGGGAATTGGACTACGCCTATATTTTGCAGGCTTTCACGAGGTTGGGGATCCCCCGCCATAGCGGCGATCGCCCCGAGGGGTGTCCCTTGGTGTTTGGAGGGGGGCCCGTACTGACCGCGAATCCCGAACCCTACGCCGCTTGGTTTGATGCGGTGTTGTTGGGGGATGGCGAAGAGCTGTTGGGGCAATTTCTGCAAGCCTACCAAGCGGTGCGCCGAGCTCCCCGCGCCACCAAACTCCAGCATTTGGCCCGGGTGCCCGGTGTGTATGTCCCGTCTTTGTACACCGTGACCTACGATGGCCCGACCGGCCCTGTGCAAACCATTGAACCCCACCCCAATGTTCCCGCCACGGTGACCAAGCAGACCTACCGGGGCAACACCCTCACCACCTCCACCGTGGTCACCCCCCATGCGGCCTGGGAAAATATTTTTATGGTAGAAGTGGTACGCAGTTGCCCGGAGATGTGCCGGTTTTGTTTGGCCAGCTACCTCACGTTGCCGTTTCGGACGGCGGATGTGCAACAGGGTTTGATCCCGGCGATCGAACGGGGGTTGCAGTACACCGATCGCCTGGGATTGCTGGGGGCTTCCATCTCCCAACACCCCGAATTTCCAGAACTATTGACCTTTCTGAATGAGGATCGCTGGGATGGGGTGCGCCTGAGTTTGGCTTCGGTGCGCACCAATACCCTCACCCCACAGCTGTGTGAAGTGTTGGCGAAGCGGGATAGCCGGTCGGTGACCGTGGCGATCGAGAGCGGTTCGGAACGGCTGCGGCAAATTATCAACAAAAAGCTCAGCAATGAGGAGATTCACACAGCGGTGGCCCATGCCGAAATGGGGGGCCTCAAGGCGATGAAGTTTTACGGGATGGTGGGGGTACCGGGCGAAATCCCGGCGGATTTGCAGGCTACCATTGACTTGCTGAAGTCCATCAAAAAGCAGGCCCCCCGCCTCAAAATTGGGTTTGGCTGTTCGACCTTTGTGCCCAAGGCCCACACCCCCTGGCAATGGTATCCGGTGAACCCTTCTGCCGAAGCCAAGCTCAAGGAGTTGCGCAAACGGTTGGCCCCCGCCGGCATTGATTTCCGCCCGGAAAGCTACAGCGATTCGGTGATTCAAGCTGTGTTGTCCCGGGGCGATCGCCGTCTGCACCGGTTGTTGGAGCGCACCTATGAGATTGCGCAAGAACAAGGGGATGAGGTACCCAGCACCGGCACCTACCGCCGCGCCTTCAAGGAATTGCGCGCGGAGCTTCCTCCGCTAGATTTTTATACTTTTACGGAATGGCCGGAGTATCGGCCCACCCCTTGGCACCATTTGCAAGGGCCGCTACCCCTTTCTACCCTCACCAAACACCGGGAGCAAAGTCGGGCGTTGATTTCTCAAATGTAGAGGGAACGGCTGGTCCCCCGCGCGCCTTACCACCCCTCCGACAGGCGATTTACGATGTCCCGGCGGGAAAGTACCTTGGTGCAGGTTTCCCAGCCTGGCCCCTCCGGTTCCACGGTGCTGCCGTACCGCAGCTCGAAGGCGTTGGCTTGCCTCTTTTGCTCAGTGAACTCCCGCAATCTCTCGTCTAGGTTCTCGATGTCCTCAATCCAATCATCGTCGATCGCATCGGGTAGGGAACCAAACAGATCGTAGCGATCCTTCATCCGCTGGGAAAGCACCTCATACACTTTTTCGTCGTGGGTGCCGTGATACACCAAGTTCAGCATATCCACGCGATCGCGCGCTTGCCCAAACCGCTTGATCCGACCGATGCGTTGCTCCAAACGGGAAGGATTCCAGGGCAAATCAATGTTGATCAGGGTGCCCAACGTTTGCAAGTTCAGCCCCTCACAGGCTGCATCCGTGGCCACTACCAACCGGATGGTGCGATCGCCCACGGCTTTTTTGATCTGTTCCCGCTCTGCACTGCGCCATTCTCCCGCAAAAAACACACCCGACTTGTCGGCTCCGGCATAGAGGGCCACGCTTTCTTGGGGCAGTTGGGCCGTGAGGCGGTTGGCCACCCAGTGGGCGGTGTCGAAATACTGGCTGAAGATGATGCAACCCAGATCCAGCCAATTCCGTTCCTGCAAAAAGTAGAGAACGGCATCGAGTTTGAGGTCGGTGGGTTTCTGGCTCAAAGAGGCAATGATGCGCTCCAAGTGGGTGCATTCCGCATCGAGAATGTCGGGGAGATTTTCCAGCAGCGACCACTCTTCCCCCTCATCCTCAAAAAAACGCCGTTTCGCCAGCATTTTCTGAGCAGTGGATAAGCCGCTGGCAATGCTGGAGCAAATTCGGCTCTGCATCAGAATTTTCATGAATCCGGCGGATTTGGTGCGCTGCCGCAGGGCGGTTGTGAAGTCTTGGGCGGCGGCATAGGCCTCGTCAAACTCCGGGGAGGTGAGCAGCCCCAAGCCGCGAAACATGGGCAGTTGTTCCCCCGCACTGGGCCAAATGTCCACTGCAATCCGATCCAACAACCCCATCGCCTCTAAAGTGGCGCGTTTGCGCAGCACGGTATAGCGCAGTATCGGATTATGGCGTTGCCAAAAGGTTAAGCCATCCTTGCGATCGCCCAAAATATCTTGCAACTCTTGACGGGTGAAGTCCTCCAATTCGGTCAGGGGTTGATCGGTGAAGGCTTCGGCTGGGCGGAGGTTCAAGTCGCTGCGAATGTGATCGAAGAGGGGGTCTTCCGATCGCGGCGGTAGGGGATTGCGGATCAGCCCCCAAGCGAAATTCTCATCGGTCACCGTATTTTGTCCGGTCACAATGGGCAGAACCGTTTCCGGCTGATGCCAAAACCCGGGCGATCGCCCCAGCACGCGATCGGCACCTTGGTTCAACACCTCCAGCAAATCCCACAGTTCTTCGACATGGGTTTGGATGGGCGTGGCCGTGCCCAACAGGACATGCTTGGTACGTGGGGCGATCGCCCGCATAAATCGCAGGAGGTTGTTGGGTTTGGGCTCTTTGACCGTCACCCCCCGGGCACAGCGAGCGCGGTGGGCTTCATCCAGCACGATCGTGCCAAAGCGCCGCTCCAAAAGAAACTGGGCTTCGGGGGCGTTGTGAAAAATCAGCCCCGTCGAAACAATGCCGATTTGGTAAGGGCAACGACCGACATCCTCTGCCCCCCGGGTTTTGATGATGTGACCGTTGGCATCTTGCCACACCTTGCGATTGGAGTGCCACATAGCCGAAGGAATGCCCAGCTTGTCCTTGAGTTCTACTTGCCACTGTTGGCAAAGGGGGGCCGGACAGAGAATCAGGGCCGGCCCATCCCCCAAGAGGCACGCTACCATGGCCGAAACCGCCAAAGAAAGGGTTTTGCCTACCCCCACCTCATCCGCCAAAATGAACCGCGCCGTACCGTAGAGTTCGCGGTGTTCCAAAAACATCCCCACAAACGATCGCTGCCAGGGTTTGAGGTCTTCGCCGCGCCGGTAGAGGGGTGCTTCCACCAACGCCGCCGCCGGCACATCGGTGGGTTTCAGGTCTGGGAGAGACACCTCCACCTTGCGGGCCAACCGCCCCACTTCCTCCACGATCGCCTCGGGCAGGGGGATGCCCCGCTCCCACAAATACCGAAATTCTTCTTCCACCCAAGCAACCCCTTCAGGCGAAAGGTCTTCCCAAACAATTTCGTAATGCTCCTGCCAGCCCTGTCGGGTTTCGTTGAGGCTGCCGATAAAGGCCGATTTGCTGCCATCGCGACCCTCAATCACGCCCGCTTTGCCGTGGAGAAAGGGGGCCTCGGTGGCCGGCACCACCCGTACTTCTACTTTGCCGCTTTTGAGGAGTTCGTACAACCGCGCATAGCGGGGACGGTGCAACAAACTGGCGATCGCCTCTCCCGCTTCGTTCCATTTTTCCTTGAGGGCCATCTCGCGGGCCTGTTTGGAAGCCCGACCGATCGCAATATCATGGGGGTCCAGGTCGCTGTTGCAGACAATTTGAACGCGATCGAGGTGGGCAATTTCTTCGGCTACCAGTTCAAAAATCGAGGAGCGGAAATAGCCGGCAATGCGTTGGTAGGTGCGAGCATTCGCCAGCCGGTCTTTCAGGAATACATGGCTGAGGCGTTGCCGACGGGAGCTAAAGCGATGGAGCAGGGACATAAAGAGTTCACAAAATTAAGGAGTAGCGAACGATAGCTAAGTTAAAATGGAGGCACGGCTAGCAACGATGTACTGCTTTGAAGTAATTTTATGTCAGACCTTCTCCAAACTGCGATCGTTCAGATCCAAAAACTCCCAGAGAGCCAACAGGATTCAATTGCCACTTGGCTTTTGGCTAAGTTGCAAGAAGAGGAAGTCCAGACAACCGAGTTTAGCAAAGAACAGGGGCGTTCTTGTGAGGGAATAATCGCGATCAGAAAATTTCACGATCGCTTGAAGGAAAGATATGGAGATTTTCCGAACTGTACTCTACTAATTCAGGAAGATAGACTTCGGTGATGCCAGACCAAGTCGTAGTGGATAGCAGTGTTGCCATTAAATGGCTTGTACCTCAGATTAACTCACCTCAAGCTCTGAACATCGCAGAGAAAAGTTTAACTGGCTCTCTTAAACTTTTGGCTCCAGACCTTATTTATCCTGAGATAGGGAATATTCTTTGGAAGCTGAGTCGTTTTGGCAATCTTTCTCAGACAGAATGTTGCGAAGCACTGGCACTTTTTCAGTCCATAAAACTAGAGATTACAAAATCCGAACTCATTTTGACAGAAGCCTATCAGTTTGCTTTTACTCATCAAAGAACGGTGTATGATTCGCTTTATATTGTTTTGAGCCAGTATCATCATTGCCCTTTTGTGACCGATGATATGAAGCTGGTGAATGCTCAAAGTTACACATCAGTGAATTTAATTGCCTTGCAAAATTGGTGTTAATTGTGATTGAGGATGGCTTAGGTTCGACTAACCCAACCTTTCGTTTTTGATGCGGGTTAGCAATACCCGCGCCGCCGCAGACTCTTCGAAATACAACCGCTCCCGTTTGCTGGCAATATATAGTCATTTTAATTAA
>DMPD01000131.1 GCA_003456125.1 Cyanobacteria bacterium UBA8156
CTCCGCCCGCTCTCGGTTCTGGACAGGGGCGATCGCCAAGGTGGCGGGGGGTTCATCGGGTCGCAGGGGTACCAAAGCCGCCAGAGCTCCTTCCCCTACCCAGGGTTGAATGTCTTGTTGGAAATCGAGGCTGCCCCGTTGCCAAAGGGTTTGGGCGGGCCCGGCGGCGATCGCCTGGGCCAACAACTGCCGAGATTCGGGGGTACCGAACTGGGTGAGGGGTTGCCAGAGGGCAGAATTCGTCCGCACCGCCACCACCATCGTTGCTTCTTGGGGCACGGCTTGGGCCACGCCGACCAGACCGGACAGGGGGCGCCGGATAGCCCACCACCAATAGGCTCCAGCCCCCAGACCGGCCGCCGCCAGGGTGCCTACCAACCACCACCAAAATCGTTTTCCCAATTTGCCCTTACCCATAGAAAGTCCCTTTCCCAGTGGAGAAATTGGCCTACGCCTCCCCCATCCCACCCAGAGAGGTACAATGACGGGCAGCCGTGACCATCTAGGGTAAAGGATGAAAGGCCCCCGCGCCAAATTTGGCCGTTGGTTGCGGCAAAGCCAGCGGTTGCCCCCCCAATCCCGGTTGTTGCTGGCAATCTCCGGTGGCCAAGACTCCCTGGCCCTGGCCCAACTGTTGCATTGGCACCGGCCCCGCTGGCAATGGGCGATCGTCTGGGGCCACGGCAACCACCGGCTACGTCCCGATGCCGATGCCTGTGCCGCCCACCTTGCCCAGCTCGCCACCCAATGGGGCTATCCCTTCGTGGCCAGCACCGCCGATTGCCCCCTCCCCTCCGAAGCCGCCGCCCGGCAATGGCGCTACCAGGCTTTGTTGGCTATGGCCCGGGCCCACGACTGCCCTTACATTTTGACCGCCCACACCCGCAGCGATCGCGCCGAAACCTTTCTGCTGCAACTGTGGCGGGGGGCCAGCCCCGGCGGTCTCCGGGCGATTCTGCCCCAACGTCCCCTGGGCGATCGGTGGTTGATCCGACCGCTGTTGCCCTTTAGCCGAGCCGAAACCGGTGCCCTCTGCCGTCAACAGCGCTTGCCCGTTTGGGTAGACCCCACCAACCAACACCTTGGCTACCGCCGCAACCGCCTGCGCCAACGGGTGATCCCCTACCTGCAACGGCACTTCAATCCTCAACTGGAAACCCGCCTCAGCCAGACCGCCGATCTTTGGCACGAAGACAATACCTATCTGGAATCCTTGGCCGCCCCCCTCTGGCAACCCGGACAGCCCCTCCGGTGTCCTGTTTTGCAAAGCCAACCCCTGGCCTTGCAACGGCGCGTCCTGCGCTCTTTTTTGCAAACCCATACCGGTCGCTTCCCCACCTACCGGCAGATTGTCATGGCGATCGCCCTGTTGAGCGCTCCCCCCGGCACCCGCAGCGAAAACCTGCCCGGTGGCTCCTGGTTAACCGTCCAAAGCATGGCGGCGGCGGAGCGGGTTTTGGTGTGGCAATCGCCCCGGTCTTTCACGCCTTAACCGATTCATTACCGAAGAAGGAACAGACTGCGGTAGCCTGCTAAATGTCGGAACCAATTACCCAAAACCATGGCCAACCTTACCGCCAGCTCTACGTTAGCCGACCTGCCGGCCCACGAATACCGCGTGGAAGCAACGATCCAATGTCGGGAAGTGGTCGTCGGATTTGAGCAAAACCTGACCACACCGGGCGTGATTGTCTACAAAAACGATCAAATGTACGGGATGCTGTCGCGGGCGGCTTTTTTGAACCACATGGCCAAAGGGTACAACACCGAAGTGTACCCCAAGCGTCCGGTACAAGTGATGATCGACTACCTCAAACCAGAAGTGTTGGTTTTGCCGGCTTCGACCCCAATCGTCGAAGCGGCCCGGCAGGCGATCCATCGGTTGACTCCCCACACCTACGATCCGATCGTGGTGGAAACCAGCGATCGCCTCAGCCTGATTGATATGCATGATTTACTGCAAGCGGTGGTGGGTCTGATTGCAGCCTAAACCCCGAAAGAAAATCTGGAATTCCTGGGGGGGGCTTCCCCCCAACCGCTACGATGACCCCGCAGGCCCAACGCCGTAAGGGGAGTCAACATGAGCGAGCAAAGCACCATTGGGTTGATTGGTTTGGCGGTGATGGGGGAAAACCTGGCCCTCAACATTGAGCGCAACGGTTTTCCGATCGCCGTTTACAACCGCAGCCGCGACAAAACCGACAAGTTTGTGGAAGGACGCGCCGCCGGCAAAAACGTAACCGCGGCTTACAGCATTGCCGATTTTGTGGGCGCGTTGGCCCGACCCCGCCGCATCCTAATCATGGTCAAAGCCGGGAGCCCGGTGGATGCGGTCATCGACGAACTGAAACCTCACCTGGAACCCGGTGACATCATTATTGATGGCGGTAACTCCCACTTCCCCGATACGGAACGGCGCACGGTGGAGTTGGAGAGCCAAAACCTGAAGTTCATTGGCATGGGGGTGAGCGGCGGCGAAGAAGGAGCCCTCAATGGCCCCAGTTTGATGCCCGGCGGTCAAGCCAGCGCCTATCAGGAAATCGAGGCGATCGCCCGCCAAATTGCGGCCCAGGTGGATGACGGCCCCTGTGTCACCTACATCGGACGGGGGAGCGCCGGTCACTACGTGAAAATGGTGCACAACGGCATCGAGTACGGCGATATGCAACTCATTGCCGAAGCCTACGATCTGTTGCGGCGGGGTTTGGGTTTGGGGGCTGCCGAACTGCAAGCCATCTTCACGGATTGGAATCAAACGGAGCTCTCCTCGTTTCTGATTGAAATCACGGCTGACATTTTTGGCAAAAAGGATGAGGAAACCGGAGAGCCTCTGGTGGACAAAATTTTGGATGCCGCCGGTCAGAAGGGAACGGGTCGCTGGACGGTAACCAGTGCCTTTGAGCTGGGAGTACCGATCCCGACGATGATTGCGGCGGTGACGGCCCGCGTGATTTCTTCCTACAAAGATGAGCGGGTGGCGGCGGCCCCGATTCTCACCAGCACCAGCGACGGCCAATATCACGGTGAGAAATCAGAATTCATTGCGGCGGTGCGCGATGCGTTGTACTGCTCCAAAATTTGTTCCTATGCCCAGGGCATGGCCCTCCTGAAGCGGGCGGACAAGGAATACAGCTATGGGCTGGATCTGGCGGAGATTGCTCGGATTTGGAAGGGGGGCTGCATCATTCGGGCGGGCTTCCTGGACAAAATCAAAAGCGCTTACCGCACCAACCCCGACCTCAGCAATTTGCTGATCGATCCAGATTTCACCCAGAGTGTCTTGCACAAGGAGAAGGCCTGGCGGTTGGTGGTGAAGTCGGCGGCGGAAATGGGGGTGCCCATTCCGGCGTTTAGTGCCTCCCTCGACTATTTCGATAGCTATCGGCAGACCAACCTCCCCCAAAACCTGACCCAAGCGCAGCGGGATTATTTTGGGGCCCACACCTACGAACGGGTGGACAAACCGGGGGTGTTTCACACCGAGTGGACGAAGTAAGTAGGGGCTGGTTTTCCTGGCTCATCTGAATGGCTTTGAAGACAAGGGGGCGGGTACATACTAAGTGACTCAGCCCTCTTCCTCTTTCATCAGAATATATCATTGGTAACCCATGTCTAGTACAACTCTCCATTCAGCAACCGAAGTGGATTCAAAGATCAAGAACTTGAATCTTTATCCCATTGATTATCCCTTTGAAACTCTTGTCGCTCGAATAAATAACAACAAGCTCATTCTCGATCCCGATTTTCAGCGAAAATACAAATGGGATCGAGATGGTTGGGAAAAAGCCTCGCGATTTATTGAGTCGGCATTGATGCGAATTCCTTTGCCGTCCTGCTACTTTGCAGAGAATGATCAAGGAAATCAAATGGTCATTGATGGTGTGCAGCGTTTGAGCAGCATTAGCAAATTTTTGAACAATGAATTTCGGCTTCAAGGACTCAAAGTCTTCAAAGAGTTGGAAGGAAAATCCTTTGAAGAATTAGGTAATTACCGAACAGAGTTGGAGACTACGACCATTCGTTGCATTGTGTTGCGGCGCGAGAATCCCTCATATCTTATCCGGGAAATTTTTGCGAGACTCAATCGCGGTGCGGTCACGCTAACCGATCAAGAAATCCGACGAGCCCTGTATCCTGGAAGTCTCAACAATCTTCTCAAAGAACTGGGTCAGGACACAATTATTCAGAATTTTGGTTTGCCTTTGCTTGGCACATTAAGAAGAAAAAGTCCTAAAACACTGAAAGAACTGGAAGAAAGGCGCCAAAAAAGAATCAATGATCTTGTCCACGAAGAACAGGTTTTGCGTTATTTTGCTTTGCGTCAAGGTCTTCAAAACGATTTGACATCATATAACGATGTGCTCAAAGATTTGTTAGATGAGTACATGGAAAAACAAGCTAATATTTCTGCCGATGAAATCAACAACCTCCGTGAAGCTTTCTCTAAAGCACTGTCTAACTGTCAAAAGGTATTTGGTGAAAAGCTTTTTACCGGACTGCAAAATCGCCAAAGCCTGATTTATTTTGATTTGCAAATGCACACGATTGGCACTTTGTCGACGGATAAACTTACCTCTGAATATATTGATAAAGTTCAGAAAGCATATCAAAATCTATTCGACCCCAATTCCTCAAACTCCAAGACTTTTAAGGCACTAATTACCGGTGCGACCCAGACCAAAAAGAAAATTTTGGGCAGACACAAAAAATGGATGGAAATTTTGGTTCAGTTGGATAACCAGGCATGAACGAAGCCGGTTTACGAGTTGTTCCTAAATACGTCACAATGTTTACCAAGCTCAGGGAAATTGTCCTTGAATCCCAAAAGCGGGTTTTGACTTCGGAAGATGCTCTTCTGGGGGGCAATGTAAATCTTTTCGTGAAATCCTATCTTGTGCTGGCAGTTTGCTACTTAGAAGTTTGTCTACAAGATATTGTGGCGGACTACAGTCAAGAACTCAATCAAAGACTGATATCCTCTAAAATCCCCTACAACTTTTTGAGGTGGAGAATAGAAGGCAAAAAGAAAATCAGTGAAGACTTTGGTGATGCAAATTTCATAATTGATTCCAAAGAATTTCAAGAGGGCTTTTCTGCAAAGCCAGATAAGTCCATCGAATGGTTCCG
>DMPD01000296.1 GCA_003456125.1 Cyanobacteria bacterium UBA8156
TCTATCCGAAACGACTATACATCGGGCTCGCCAAATTCGGAAATGACCCAAGCGCGCATGGGGCGGTCTAGAGTTGACAACTGCGGCGGGCGCGATCGTCTGCGCCCTCTAGCCAAGCATACACAAAATGGCTGACGCAATCCAGGTTGGGAAAGGACTGGTACACGTCGTACAGCTGGGTTTCGAGGGAGGGGCGATCGCCCGGTTGTTGGCCCCAGCTTCCGGCCAAGACCGGGCACACCCGCAGGTTTTTGGGAGCCCGGGCCAAGGTGCGTCCAATCTCGGCCCGCAAACAGCCGGTGCCCTGGCAGTTGGTGTAGGCCATGGGGGCCCATTCTTGCACTTGCCGAAATTCCGGCCAGGGTTGCAGTCGCGGATCCACGCGGTTCCCCGCTCGCCGATCGCCCCACGGGAAAAAAACCGCGCTGATGGGAATGTTTTGGGCCCGGGCCGGCGCACTGATGGCGGTCAGAAAATCCACAATGCCTTGGCGGGCATGGGCGATCGCCAGGTTCCAGAGTTGATCGGTGAGGGCGACGCGATCGCGAAACCGGATGGGTTGGCTTTGCCCCGGTAACCGCCAGAGGGGAGTCCCCCTCGGGATGGGTAGGGAGGGGGTTTGCCCGGTGGCCAAAAAGCGGTACAGGACTTCGGCACCAAGGTCGGTGGTGCGTTGTTGCAGGGCTTGGTAGGAAGCGGCCCCGTAAATGGGCATGTCCCGCACGTCGGTGATCCAGGGATCGGTGCGGTTGGGGTACCGAATGTAGTCAATGGCGAGACCGTCGGGCCGCCGTTGGGCGATCGCCGCCACCAGGGTCTGCAAATCGGCCCGAACCTGGGGATGGTAGGGATCGACAAACCCTTGCTGGGATTGCAATACCTCCGGCAACGCCCGCACATCCCGCAGGCTGGTTTCGTTGTAGCCGTTGCGCACAGCCGTGTCTTGGCGATCGGCGCGGCGAATGTATTGGGGCCCGGTATTGTTGGCAAAAATCCAGGCATGGACAGCCAAACCCCGTTGTTTGCCCAAAACCAAGCTGCGGGTGAGCAAATCGCCGTGGGGGGCGGCCGTCCCGACCACCGATGGCCAAACCGTGGGGTTTTGGCGCTCTGGCAACAACACTTGTCCGTTGTAAAACACGTTCAGATACACCCGGTTGTAGCCGTAGTTGACAATCCGATCCAAAACGGCTTCCAGAGCGCCGGGCCGCAAATCGCAGGGATACACCCGCAACCAGATGCCCAACGTGCGCGGCCACTGCCGTTCGCGGCACTGGGCCAAAGCGGTGGCGTGGCGGTTGATCCATTGCCGGTATTCTTGCTCCCGTTGCGGCAGGTCGGGATGATTTTGGCTCAGGGCGATGGCATAGGCTTGCCGGGCATTCTCTTTGCTGGCGATTTCGAGGGGCGATACCCGACAGGGAAATCCTAGGGCTGGACGGGCCCCCAAAACGGCGATCGCGCTCCACCCGATTGCCTGCCAAATTTTGATTGGCTTCACAGGGAAACTCCGGCTTGACGCGCCACCCAAATTTCCCAGTTGCGCAACACCCGCGATCGCTCACTCCAGCCCCCCGCGATCGCTGCCGGGGGTTGCACCAAGATGGTGAACAACCCCAAGCGATTGCCGGCCAGAATATCCGTAAACAGGCGATCGCCAATCATGGCGACGGTGGCCGGCGGCAGGGCCATGGTTGCCAACACTTCCCGGAGGGTGCGGCGGGAGGGTTTGCCAGCCTGGCTCCGATAGGGCAATTGCAGCGTCCCGGCGATGGTGGCAATCCGTCTTTCGCTGAAGTTGTTGCTCACCAACCACACCGGATGGCGATTGCGGAGGGGGCTCAGCCAGGCAAGGGTTTCGGCACAGGGCTGCAAGTCGTCAGCCCCCACAATGGTGTTGTCCACATCCAGAATCGCGCCCTGCAATCCGTAGCGCTCCATAAACTCGGCTTCGAGGCTGCACAGGGGCCCCGGCACCACCACCCGGGGGGTTAACAGTTCGCGGAGCGGCGGAATGACCATCAGTTGCCGTTTTGCAGTTGGGCTTCGACTTGGGCGATCGCCCGTTCGTGTTCCGCCAGGGTGCGACTAAAAATGTGGCTGCCGTCGTACCGGGCCATAAAGTACAAATACTCGGTGGGTTCGGGATCGGCGGTGGCCGCCAAGCTGGCTTTCCCCGGGGCGGCGATGGGCCCCGGCGGCAATCCTGCCACCAGATAGGTGTTGTAGGGAGACTCGGTGCGCACTTGGGCCAGGGTGAGGGGCTGCTCTTTGGTCTGCCGGATGCCCAGGGCATATTCCACCGTCGGATCGGCTTCGAGGCGCATCCCCCGCCGCAACCGCTCGGTAAAGACCCCGGCGATCGTCCGCCGCTCGCTGGCCAATACCGATTCTTTCTCGACAATGCTGGCCAAGGTTACCCATTCGTGCAAACTCAAGGGATTGGCGTTGCGCTGCTGGTAGTCCCGGTACAGCGGCAAAGCCACCTCCTCAAACCGCCGCAACATCGCGTCGATCGCCCGTTCGGGGGTGAGCTCCGTCGGCAATTGGTAGGTATCGGGAAACAGATACCCTTCCAAGCTCGTCAGGTTGGCAGGTAACCAGGTGTACCGCCGCCAAATTTGGGGATCCCGGACAGCCGTTTGAAAGGCTTCGTTGCTGAACAAGCCCTGGGTGGCAAAATACTGCCCCGTATCCTGTAGGTTCCACCCCTCCGGAATGGTGACCCGCACCTCGGCCGCCCGCGACTGCTGCATCGCGGCTACCACTTCCGCCAACGACCAGCCCAACGATAGGTCGTAGGTGCCGGCCTGCAACACCTTGGGTTGGCCGGCGACGCGGTTTTGCCATTCCAACCACAGCCGTAGGGCCAACGCGGAACGGATCGCCCCCGCCGCTTCCAGCTCCCGGGCGATCGCCGATAGGGGTGCCCCCGCGGGTACGGCAAACCGAAGGATGGGGGGATCACCGCCCTGGTCGGGATGGGGCGCGGCGCTGACCTGCAACCACCAAAGGCTGCTGCCCCAACCGAGTCCCAAGGTGCCCAGACCAATGGCGAAAAGACCCCAGCCCTTAGCTTTCTTCGTCCTCATCCCCAAGCTCATCGGCAAAATACTCGGCGAAATGTTCCTCTAGCAAAGGCTGCAGTGCGGCGATCGCTTCCTCGTCCAGCAAGTGTACTTCACCTCCCGCCGTCCGCTTGGCGAAAAAGGGCAGCGGATCCAATTCCAAGAAGACGGAATATCCCCGCTCCGCAAAATAAAATTTGGCAATTTCCAAAAAGTCTTCGGTCTCGTCTTCGCCCTCGACATCGATCTGCACGATGTCGTCTTCGTCGATCTCTTCCGGCAGTTCCCCGGCCACGGTGAGGGTGTAGGCACTGTCCTGCAAGGTGAGGTCTTTTTCGGCCAAAACGGCCTTGGCGGTTTCGTAAATGTCCGCCAGCTCGGTGTCTTCGATTTCCACCAAGGTGCTCTCCTCCTCGGTTTCGCTCTCCCAAGCAAAAACCCGCACCGGGTGATCCACCGGATGCAACAACAAATACTCGATACCGTCGATCGCCGCACTCCGCTCGATCTCGCAGACCAAGGTGCGCCCCGTTTCGTCTTTTAAGGTCACTGCCGATGGATTCATGATGCTGATGGCTTGCGATGCCCTGCATTATGACAGGTTTGGCCACCCCAAGGCCCGCTGTCGATCCAACCATTGCTGCAACAAAATGGCGGCGGCGACCCGGTCGATGTCGGCCTTGGCGTAGCGCCGCTGCTGCCCCCGCAGTTGCTCTTCGGCGGCGATCGAGGTCAAGCGCTCGTCGGTGTAGGCCAAGCCCACCCCCAAATGGGCGGCGGCCCCCTGGGCAAATTTCTCGATCGCCCGCGCCTGGGGGCCCACGCTCCCGTCCATGTTGTAGGGATACCCCACCACCAGCAAGGTGATGTCCCGCTCCTGCACCAAAGCTTTCAGGGCGGCCATGTCGGCGGACCACGATCGCCGTTCGAGGGTGGTGATGCCAAAGGCAATCAACCCGCTGCGATCGCACCCGGCAATCCCAATCCGCTTTTTCCCGACATCCAGCCCCAATACCCCAAGGTGCATGGGTCTACCCGTGCCGCAAACTGCCCCGCGTCACCCCCAGTTGGTTGGTGATTTGCAAGGATTGCCAGACCCGTTTACCGGGGATTTCCCCCGCCAACAATTTTTGGTACAGGGCGATGGTTTGGGTGGCCGCGGCTTCGTCTTCGCCCAGCAGTTCTATCCGAAATTGCCGCGCACCGGCCCGGAGCAAAGGGGCGATCGCCTCGGCACCGGTCTGGGCGGTGCCGTTGTACAAGGTGTTGCGGCAACCGGCATCGGCGTGCAAAAGGTGCTCCACCCCCGCCCGATCCCGCAGTTTCACGGTGTGCTGTTCACAGGGCCGCCCGCAGTTGGTGAAGTCGGTGCCCTCGGACAAAAAGGCGCAAAATACACAGTGCTCCATGTGAAACAAGGGAATGTGCTGATGCAAGGTGATTTCCAACCGGGGGGCACTGTAGCGCAACAGAGCGGTCAGTTGGGCGAGGTTCAAGTCGTAGGAGGCGGTGAGGTATTGCAGGCGATAGGTTTCCTGCAAATACGCCGCGCTGAGGGGGTTGGCCACGTTGAAGGAGAAATCGGCAATGAGGGGACTGCCGGCCAACACTTCGAGGTGATCCGGATTGCGCACCAAATACCCGTCGGGGGCGGCCCGCTGCACTTGCTGCAATATCCAATTTTCGTCGGGTTTGGCGATGCGAGGCGGTGCCAACCAAATGCTTTGCCCGGGGGCGGCTTGGGCACGAAATTGGGCAACGGCTTCTCGATACCGTCGTGGGTCTTCGTATTCGACATAAATGCGGCCGATACCATGGGCGATCGCCGCCGCCAGTTGCGCCTCGCGGCGCACCAATACCGATAATTCCGGCGGTTCTGGGTTTGGGGGGGTGGGCAACAAATCTGGATGGGTGCCGGGGCCGAGGTGCCAGCGGGGGGGCTGTTGGCGTTGGGCCAGCAGGCGATCGCTCCACTCCCGCCGCAACCGGTTCAGTTCCTTGAGGGGCAAAATGACGTCCCCCACCAACCGGTTTTCCAGATGCGCCAAAGCAAAGACGGTGTTCCCCAGTCGCCCCAGTTGCTGTTGCAAGGTTTCGGTGGTGAGGGGCTGATGGTGGGCGATCGCCAAGTTCATCGCCGATTGCACCTGCACAATGTGACCGCGATCGTCCTGAACGGTGACCGTGAGGGGGGTGTCCGCTTCCCCCGCAACCGTGAGGGTAAGGGGTACCCGTTGGTTCACCTGGGCATAGGATTGGCGGGCCTGCTTGGCCCAGACCGGATCGCTGGTCTTCCACAGGCGATCGCCCGGTTGCACCCGTCCCCACGGAATGCCCCCCGCCCCAAACTGCAAATGGGTTTGATTTCCTCGGGCCGTCACCCGGTAGATGCGCCCCCCCTCTTCCCGTTCCTGGGGTTGACCCCGATCGAACACAATCCCATCCCCCGCCTGCACCGGTGCGGCCAACTGCACCCAAACCCCGTTGTCTGCGATCGCCTGCACGGTGCCCAAATACACCCCCCGTTTCCGCCCGCAGCGCCCGTCCACCAATTCCTG
>DMPD01000204.1:0-374 GCA_003456125.1 Cyanobacteria bacterium UBA8156
AAACCCCGGTTTGACCCCGTGCTGTTGCCCCCGATCCACCAACACCACCTGCCACCAGGCATCGGCCCCCCGGCCAATCACCGCCCCCCAAATGCCTTCCCGGCTCATGGTCGGTTGCCGCTCCAACAACCGTTTCAGTTGGCGGTTTTCGTTTTCCATCTCGGTGATGCGGTACTGCAACTCCCGCAGCCGCGCATCCGCGAGCACCTCTTCCCGCTGGGGCACCGATTGCCAAAACACCTGCCACAGGCGGTAGCTTTCCACCAAAGCCATACCCTGGGTTTGGCGCAACCAGGCGGCCACCAGCAACCCGCCCATACCCACCAGCAAGCCCCGGTGATGTCGCCCCCACCACTGCCGCGCTGCGATCCACA
>DMPD01000204.1:720-888 GCA_003456125.1 Cyanobacteria bacterium UBA8156
GCCTGATTACGACACCATGCTCAGCTTGGTTAACACCCGGCTGAGGTTTTTGTAGTCCTCCAGTACCCGACCGGCCCCCAGCACCACGCAGTTCAGGGGCGCCGGCGCAATGTGGGTGACAATGCCCGTCTCGTGGGCCAACAAGGTGTCAATCCCTTTCAGGAGGGC
>DMPD01000204.1:1238-1626 GCA_003456125.1 Cyanobacteria bacterium UBA8156
CCCCCCCCCGCCAACACAATCCCCCGTTCGATGATGTCCGCCGCCAGTTCCGGCGGGGTTTTTTCTAGGGTGCGCTTCACCGCTTCCACAATCACCGACAGCGGCTCTTCCATGCTCTCCCGAATTTCGCCGGCTTTGATCGTGACCGTCCGCGGCAACCCCGACAACAGGTGCAACCCCCGCACTTCCATCGCCGTGTTGTCCTCGTCCCCCGGATAGGCCGACCCAATTTTGATTTTGATCTCTTCGGAGGTGCGATCGCCCACCGCCAGGTTATGCACCCGTTTCATGTAGGTCTGAATGGCTTCGCTCAGCTCGTTGCCCGCCACCCGCACCGATTCGCTCTTGACAATCCCCTGCAAACTCATCACCGCCACTTCGGTGGTGC
>DMPD01000204.1:1956-3829 GCA_003456125.1 Cyanobacteria bacterium UBA8156
ATCACCGCCACTTCGGTGGTGCCGCCGCCAATGTCCACAATCATGTTGCCCGTGGCTTCGGCCACCGGCAAGCCCGCACCAATCGCCGCCGCCAAAGGCTCATCGATCAAAAACACCTCGCTGGCCCCGGCTTTGCGGGCCGCTTCCATCACCGCCCGCCGCTCCACATCGGTCACGCCGCTGGGGATGCCAATGGCAATGTGGGGATTGAAAATGCTTTTCTTGACGCGCTTGATGAACGATCGCAACATCATTTCCGCCGCGCCAAAGTCGGCGATCACCCCATCCCGCAACGGCCGTACCGCTTCGATGTCTTCGGGGGTACGCCCAATCATTTTGTTGGCTTCGAGACCCACGGCATACACGGTCTTGTCGCGCTTGTCGATCGCCACTACCGACGGCTCTTGCAGGACAATACCGTGACCCGAGACATACACCACCGTGTTGGCGGTGCCCAAGTCAATGCCAATGTCGCGGGAAAAGTGTCGTAGAAGTCCCACCGTGGTTCTGCTGGAGGTACAGGGGCAATTCTATTACGATTTGTACATTTTCGGCCGGCCGGTTTGCCGCCCCCCAGCACGGACTCCCAAACACGCTAAGATACAAAAGTTTACAAACCGCACCACTGGGGGAGAGCATGACGGCGATCGAGAGGGCGATCGAAGGGTCGGTCGCGGCCGCGGGGGGAGACAATCCGAGTCGGTTTGACTGGCGGGAGGCTTGGTATCCGGTGGCCTATCTGCGGGATTTGCCCAAGGGGCAGCCCACCCCGTTTCCACTGTTGGGGGAAGATTTGGTGATTTGGTGGGATGGACAGGGCTGGCGGGCGTTTGCCGATCGCTGTCCCCACCGGTTGGCACGGTTGTCGGAAGGGCGGATTGCCGGGGATGGATTGCTGGAGTGTCCGTACCACGGGTGGGCGTTTCAGGGAGATGGCACCTGCGATCGCATTCCGCAGCAGAAGGAAGAGGGTGGGGCCCATTTGTCGCCGCGGGCCTGTGCCCGGGCCTATGCCACGGCGACCGGCCAGGGGATGTTGTTTGTGTACGGGGGCGATCGCGAGCGGGCCGCACGGGTACCGCTGCCCCTGGTGGAACCGGTGGGGGATTTTGAGGCGGAGCCAGCGGGCTGGACGCTGTTCGATACGTTTCGGGATGTGCCCTACGACGCCCTGACCCTCTTGGAAAACGTGTTGGATCCCAGCCATTTGCCGTTTACCCATCACCGTTCGGTGGGCAACCGCAGCAATGCCGGGCCGGTGGAGTTGGAGTTGCAGACCCACGATCGCCAGGGGTTTACGGGGTTTTGGGCGGAGGGACCCCGCCGGGGCAAACTGGGCAGCCAATCGACGCGGTTTGTGGCTCCGTGTTTGATGTGGCACGACCTCACCTCGAAGCAGTTGGGGCGCACCCTGACGGTGGTGTATGCCACGCCCATGGGCAAGGGCCAATGCCGCCTGTTTGCCCGGTTTCCGTTTCAGTTTGCCAGCCCTATCCCCGCCTTGTTCATTCGGCTCACCCCCCGGTGGTACAGCCACTTCGGGCAAAACGGGGTGTTGGAGGACGATCAGATTTTCTTGCATTACCAGGAGCGGTATTTGGCGGCCGCGGGGGGCAGCGATCGCTTTGCCAAGGCGTTTTACTTGCCGACCCGGGCGGACTTTTTTGTGACGGCGTTGCGGCAGTGGGTGAACGATTTCGCCGGGGAGCCTTTCCCAGGGGCAGAATTTCCGGCTAGCCCCCCGCGCGACGTGTTGCTGGAGCGGTACCGTTCCCATACCCAACATTGCCGCAGTTGCCGCGAGGCCTTGCAGAACATCGAACGGCTGCGGGTGGGGGAGGTCGCCCTGGGGGGGGCGGCCCTGGGTGGGGCT
>DMPD01000195.1 GCA_003456125.1 Cyanobacteria bacterium UBA8156
CGGTCTCAATGATGCAATCGGAGAGGGTGGCCCCATTCTTTTCGCGACAAATCCGCAAAATGTTCACGTCCAAACGCTCTTTGGGTGGGGGGGCGGGCATCGCCGCGTAGCCGACCACTGGCGGCGGCATCAGATGCCGGTTGTACTTAAAGTTGAAGGCTTCTTCGGTCATCAGCAACAGGCCAATGCCTTCAAAAAAGCCCACAATTCCTGGAATCCAAGCCCAGCAAAAAAAGAGATACAACAATCCCCAGCCCAGTTCCCCCAAGTAGAACTTGTGCGCACCGAAGGCTCCCAAAAACAAAGCCAAAATCCCGGCGGTTGATTTGTTTTTCATGGGTGACGGAGAGAAGAAGACTGCAACAAGCGTTGCCGGGGCCGAATGCGCCCGTACCAAAAGACCAGAACGGCAAGGGCGAGGGGGACTTGGGCCGCACTGAGGTAGAGCTGATACCGTAGGATGGTAAGCCCGTCCAGCCCCCCGACAATGCCGAGAAACGAAGTGAGAGCCAGACCGGCCAAAGCCCAGCGAGGAAGCGATCGGGTTGGCATGGCACCCCCTTTTTGCCCAGTATAAACGAGGAAGGAGCGATGGCGGACGGCGGTTGTCACGAAACGGCAGGTCAGACCCGTCGCATCCTCGGGTGGTTGTTGGGCATCACGGGGCCCTCGGCTGGAGGTGCTGACCGGTTGGCAAGCCCGAGCTTTGTCCCTGGCCCACGGCAGTTGGGAAATTTGGCGACTAGCTTGATCACCGGCTTTCGATCTTCTTAAGAATTTGGGCTTGCCCCTAGACCAATCCCCACCCTTGGGGCATAATACATAGAGGTTTGGCTATGCAAAAAGTCGGGGAAATAGACAGGATAAAATGAACTTATTGAAGGAGACGGTTTGGTCGATCCCGATCTACAGCTTGGTGGGGGCGCTGCTGTCGGTGTTGTGGTTTCCCTCGATCACGAAACGCACGGGGCCGCGACCGGCGGGCTATGTGAATTTGCTGCTGACCTTGCTGGCGTTTGCCCACAGCTTGGGGTTGTTGGTGACGGTGTGGGGGCAGGCTCCGAGCGTTGTGGACTACCCCTGGTTGGTGGTCGGCGATTTTCGGTTGAGTTTTCCGTTCCTGGTGTCGCCGTTGGCGGCGGGGGCGGCAGTGGTGGTGACGGGGCTAAACCTGTTGGCCCAGGTTTACGCGATCGGTTATCTGGAAATGGATTGGGGCTGGGCCCGGTTCTTTTCGTTGTTGGGGTTGTTTGAGGGGGGGATGTGCGCCCTGGTGTTTTGCCAGTCCCTCTTTTTTAGCTACATTATTTTAGAAATTTTGACCCTCGGTACCTACTTGCTGGTGGGGGTTTGGTACAACCAGCCGTTGGTGGTGACGGGGGCTCGGGACGCCTTTTTGACCAAGCGGGTGGGGGATTTGTTGTTGTTGATGGGGGTGGTGGCCCTGTATCCCTTTACCGGTACCTGGAACTTTGACGAGTTGGCGGCGTGGGCGGCCCGCACCGATATTGATCCCCAAGTGATGACTTGGGTCGGTTTGGGGTTGTTGGCGTGGCCGGTGGCCAAGTGTGCCCAATTGCCGTTCCACCTCTGGTTGGACGAGGCAATGGAGGGGCCGCTCCCCAGCACGATTTTGCGCAATTCGGTGGTGGTGGCCACCGGCACCTGGGTGTTGATTCAGCTCTATCCGGTGTTGGCGTTGTCGCCGCTGGTGTTGCAGACGGCGGGTGTCATCGGGGCCGCAACGGCGTTGGGGGGCGCGTTGGTGGCGATCGCCCAAATCGACATCAAGCGGATTTTGTCTTATCTGACCAGTGCTTACCTCGGCGTTGTGTTTGTCGCGGTAGCCACCGGCGAGTTGAACTTGGCGCGGCAATCGCTGCTGACCTATGCCGTGGCCATGGCGTTGTTGGTGATGGCGGTGGGAGCGGTGGTTTGGAACAGCCGGGTGCAGGATGTGCGCTGGCTGGGGGGATTGTTGCGCCGGCGACCGATTTCGGCGGTGACGTTTATGGTGGGGGGGGCGACGTTGGTGGGGCTGCCGCCGCTGGCGGGATTTGGACCCTTATCCGGTTTGCTGGACGCTTGGGCCGGGCAACCGGGGTTGGTGCTGTGGTTGGGCTTGGTCACGATCGCCTCGACATTGGCCTTAACGCGGGCTTTTGGTTTGATTTTCTTGGGGGCACCGCAGCAGATGACCGAGCGATCGCCGGAGGTGCATTGGCCGATGATTCTGCCGATGACGGTGGGGGTGGGGGTAGCCCTCAACTTGCCGGTCATGCTTTGGCAGTGGGGATTCCGACCCGCGTGGTCGCCGCTCGCCGGGGTGCTGCCCCTCGCCGTTGGGCTGGGGGTAGGTTTGGGCTTGGTGCAGTATGGGGAGTCACGGCAGGTCTGGAAGGTTTCGCCGGCTTGGCAAGAATTTTTCGCCCGCGATTTTTACAGCAGCGATTTGTACCGCCTCACGATTGTGCGGCTGGTGGCGGCGTTTTCCCAGGTTCTGGAGTGGGTGGACAACCGCTTGGTGGACGGGGCCGGTCAGGCGGTGGGGTTGCTGACCCTGCTCAGCGGCGATCGCCTGCGGTACACGACGGGTGGGCAAGCCCAGTGGTACGTGCTGACGGTGGTGCTGGGCACCGCCGGGTTGGTGGCTTGGGTATGGTGGCGCTAGGAGAATCCAGATGTTATTGAGTGCGGTGTTGTGGGGGCCGTGGTTGGCGGCTCTGATTTTGGCCCTGCTGCCGGTACCGGATGCCCGAACTGCGATGGCTCCGGCATCGAGCCTCAAGCCTTCGGAAACCCGATCGCGGTTGAAAGGGGTGGCGATCGCCCTGGCCAGCGGTTTGCTGGGGTTGCAGGTGTGGTTGTGGCAAGCGGTGGATATCGGGGCGGGCGGGTTTCAATTGGCGGAATTTCAAACCTGGCTGCCGGGGTTGGGGCTGAACTACAGCTTGGCCGTGGACGGTTTGGCCTTGCCGTTGTTGGGTCTCAATGCGCTGCTGACGTGGATTGTGGTGTTGAGCAGCGATCGCACCCAGGTGCGTCCCAAGCTGTTTTACGTGTTGGTGTTTCTGATTCACGGCGGCATTGCGGGGGCCTTGCTGTCCCAAAACCTGCTGTTGTTTTTGCTGTTCTATGAACTGGAGTTGATTCCGGTGTATTTGGCGATCGCCGTGTTTGGCGGCCCCAACCGGGACTTGGCGGCCATGAAGTTTTTGGTGTATACCGCCATTTCCGGGCTGATTTTGTTGGGGGCTTTGGTGGCCTTGGGTTGGGTTGCCGGCGGGGCGATGCCCGAATTTGAGTTTGGGGCGATCCAGTCGGCCCAAATTCCTTTGAACCTGCAACTGGCCTTGGCGATCGCCCTGTTGATTGGGTTTGGCATCAAGACCCCGTTGGTGCCCCTCCACGCCTGGCTGCCGGATACCTATGTGGAAGCCTCCGCCCCGATCGCCATTTTGCTGGGGGGAATTTTGGCCAAACTGGGCAGCTACGGCTTGTTTCGGTTCATCCTGCAATTGTTGCCCGAAGCCTGGCAGGTGTTGTCGCCCTACTTGGCAATCTGGGGAGCGGTGTGTGTCTTGTACGGGGCGATCGCGGCGATCGCCCAGAAAGACATCAAGCGGATGGTGGCCTACAGCTCCATTGGGCACATGGGCTACATTTTGTTGGCGGGGGCGGCGGCCACGCCCTTGGCGGTCACCGGCGGCATTGTCCAAATGGCTAGCCACGGCTTGATTTTGGCGGTGTTGTTTGACTTGGTGGGCATCATCGAGAAAAAGGTGGGCACCCGCGACCTGGATGTGTTGAACGGGTTGTTCAATCCGGTGCGGGGGCTGCCGGCGATCGCTGCCTTTTTGGTGGTGGGGGGCATGGCCAGCGCGGGACTCCCCGGACTGGTGGGGTTTGTGGCCGAATACCTGATCTTTCAGGGCAGCATTTCCGTGTTCCCGATTCCGACCTTGGTGTGCATCTTTGGCACCGGCCTCACGGCGGTGTATTTTGTAATTTTGATGAACCGCACCTGTTTCGGCAAACTCGACAACTTCACGTCCTATTACCCGCAGGTCACGCCCAACGAACGGGTGCCGGCCTTCTTGCTGACGTTGTTGGTGGTGTTTTTCGGGTTGGCTCCGGGTAACCTCACCCGCTGGAGCGAAGCCACCGCCGTGCAACTGGTGCGACCCGCACCGACCGCTACCGTATCTGCGCTTGTTCCCATGCACATTGAGGTGAAACGATGACGGCGATCGCCCCGATTTTGTCTCCTTCCACCCATCCTTTGGCGGATGTGGTGCACCGGCTGGAAGCGGGAGGCTCCATGTTGCCGGACACCCCCGAAAACCTGATGCAAATCATTGGGTTGTACAAGGCCTATGCCGTGCCGATGGATTTTTATTGGCGGGATTTGTTGTACATCGGCGAGCGGGTGTTTCTGGAGCCGTTGCCGTTTTTCAAATACTTTTTGCCCCAGGAATACCTGGATTTGGCGAACCATTATGCCGGCGACACCGCCGATCTGCGGGTTTGGCGCGGTCGGGCCACGGCCCATCCCGAACTGTTGGCCTTCATGGAAAAGGGAGAACTCAAAACCAAACTGCCCAAGTTGTTCCATCACCTGTGGCACGATCGCATCAACATGGAGTTTGCCGAAGAGTGCATGCGGGCAATGTTGTGGCACCGCAACATGGGGGGGCAGCTCGATCCTTATCTGGATTCCGAGGAATACCGGCAAAATGCCGATCGCGCGATTCGGGCCTATTTTCGGGGCAATCCCCTGCTGCTGGGGTTGTACCAACTGTTCCCGGAATTGTTTTTGGAGCAATGCCGACAGGCTACTCTCTACAGTTGTTTGGGGTTGTTTTGGGAAGTGATGGCCCCCGTCTTTTTTGAGATGTCCGACATCTACGATGAAGGGGGATTTCGCGGGGTGCCCGACGCCATGAATTTCCTGGTAAACGGCATTTTTGCGATCGCCGGGCGGCCGATTTACCACCGTGTGTACATCGGTTCGGAATGCTACGAACTGGTGCCCAAAAGCAAAGGATTTACCTGGCTGTACGAGGCCGCGTTTCCCTATGTGGAGGCGGTGTTTTACCGCACGGCACCGTTTCGGGGCACCAAATCCTACAACGCCCAGGCGGGGCAAATTCCCGCCCACCAAGAGGATTTTCACTATGGGGTGTTGTATGCCGATACCTTTCCGGTGGGTTCCGCCGGCATTCCGCCCACTTTGCTGTCCCAAGACATGCTGCACTTTTTGCCGCCCTATATGCTGGAGTATTACCGCCAGCATTGCCGTGGCGAAGACGACATGTTGGTGCAACTCACCGTCAGCTTTCAGCGCTCGATGTACAACGTGACCTCGGCGGTGATTCAGGCGGGGCGGGCCGCCTTTTTGTATCCGTTGGACGATCCCAACCCGCGGCATCGCCAGCAGAACCGAGCCTATTTTGAGGGGCAGTTGCGTCGTTTTGCCCGCACCGATTACGACATCGATCAAGCCTGCCGCATCAACTACGTCCAAAAGCAAAGCTACCGCTAGCTGCCTTCGCCCTCCCCTGGGGAGGGTCTTTTCCGCAAACCTCACGTACCCAAACCCTATGGCTTCCATTGTGGATATTGCCGTCAGCGCCGGCAGCTTTGCAACCCTGGTGACGGCGGTCAAGGCCGCGAATTTGGTGGATACCCTGGGCACCGGCGGGCCGTTCACGGTGTTTGCCCCCAACGACGCCGCCTTTGCCAAGTTGCCGCCGGGCACCATCACCACCCTAGTGCAGAACATCCCCCAGCTCACCCGCATTTTGTGCTACCACGTCGCTGCCGGGGTGTACCGCCAAGCCGACCTCCAATCCCGGCCCCGCCTCGCCAGCCTCGAAGGCTCGGATTTGTACCTGAACTTCCCGGAAGACCTCGCCACCGGCTTTGAGGTGAACAATGCCACGGTCGTCGCCGCCGACATCGAAGCCGACAACGGCATCATTCACGTGTTGGATACGGTGGTGTTGCCGCGGCCCCATTGGTTCGACGGCATTGTGGCTAACTCATAGCCAACATCCGCTCCAAGGGACGCAACGCCGCTAGGCGCAACGGTTCCGGCAATACGATTTCGGGCTGGCGATCGCGCAGGGCCAGGTACACCTTTGCCAAGGTATTGAGGCGCATGTAGGGGCACTCGTTGCAGTTGCAGTTGTGGATGGAGGGGGCCGGAATCAGCTGTTTGCTGGGGGCTTCCTTCTGCATTTGGTGCAAAATGCCCGCTTCCGTCACCACGATGTAGGCCGGGCGATCGTCGCGTACCACGTAGGACAGAAGGGCTTTGGTCGAGCCGACAAAATCGGCGTGACGCAACACCGCCTCTTCGCATTCCGGATGGGCAATCACCGCCGCTTCGGGGTGGCTGAACTTCAGTTGCACGATTTGCTTCTCGGAAAAAGTCTCGTGCACCAAACAACTGCCGGGCCACAACACCATGTCCCGGCCGGTCTGGGCCATCACATACCGCCCCAAATTCCGATCCGGTGCAAACAAAATCGGGCGATCGGCGGGTACCTGGGCCACAATCCGGGCCGCATTGGCACTGGTGCAAATGATGTCGCTCATCGCTTTGATTGCCGCTGAGCAGTTTATGTAGGAAATTACCAAATGTTCCGGGTATTGGGCCTTAAAAGCGGCAAATTCCGCCGGCGGACAGGTATCGGCCAAGGAACAGCCCGCCGCCAAATCCGGCAGCAATACGGTGCGGGTGGGGTTCAAAATTTTGGCCGTTTCCGCCATGAAATGCACCCCGGCAAACAGGACGCTCTCCGCTTCGGTGCCAGCCGCCTGGCGGGATAGGGCCAGGGAACACCCAAAAAAGTCACCCATGTCTTCGA
>DMPD01000119.1 GCA_003456125.1 Cyanobacteria bacterium UBA8156
TCTGCTCTACCGACTGAGCTATCCCGGCAAACGCCTTTGAATTTGGCGTTTGGCTAGTTTAACACCTTGTTCGGATTTTGACAAGGGATTCTTCACCAATCTTGGGCTTGTTGGTGGACGTGGTCGCCCAGTTGGCCCACGACGTGAATCATGATGCGGTTGTTGCCCGATCGCCTGGTGAATGTGCCCAATGGGTTGACCAAGCCGGCCCCCGATTGGGAAATCTCGGGGTTCTCCGCAATCCGGGCGTTGGACTTGTGGCTGGTGCCGATAATATAAGATGCGATCGACGTAGAGGGGCGGCTGTGGACGGGTACAAACGGGAGTTGCAGCAACGGGCGATCGTCGATCGGGTGTTGCAGGATTGGACAGGGGCAGCGGCCCAGCTCGAAGTATTGCGGCAGGTGTTGGTCACGACGACGGATTTTGCCTACCGGGATTCCCTGCGGTTTTCGGCAGATGCGTTGACGGCGGGGGCTGCCGCCCTGGCGGCCCGAACGCCCATTGTGACGGATACCGTGTTGATTCGGACGGGTCTGTCCGATCGCCTGGGGGAGACGTTTTGCAATCCGGTGTATTGTGCCACCGATGCCTTTGCCCGTTCGCCCAAAACCAAGGCGGCTTTGGGCATCGAGACCCTGGCGGTGCGCCACCCCCAGGCGGTGTTTGTGATTGGGGAGTCCCAAGGGGCGGTGGCGGCTTTGTTGCGGTTGATGGCTTCGGGGGAGATTTCGCCGCCCTTGGTGGTTGCGGTGCCCCCCAACCTGATGGCATTGACGGAGGCAGGCGGGGACACCACCCTATCTTGGCAGCAGAGTGCGGTGCCCCACATTGTCACCACCGATCACCGGGGCAATGCTTTGGTGGCGATCGCCGTACTGCAGGCTTTGGTGGATTTGGCGTGGCAGGCCTACGGCCGGGACTTTTAGGGTTTGAGGCAGTATTCCACCACTTCTTGGGCCAGGGTGCTGCCGGTTAGGTTGTGTTGTTGGGCGGTGCCGATGAGGGTGCGCAACGTATCTTCGTTGCCGGTGGTGCGTCCCTGGTTCAGCAGGGTTTCGGCAGTGGCAAAGAAAGCCAAGTAGCGTTGCTGAAACGATTGCAGTTGGCGATCGCGCAGTTGGAGCCCCCGCAGGTTTTGTTGGAGGCGGCCGGTCACGGCCAGGGCAGTGTTGAGATCGCCGGTGGGTTGGAGGTTGCCGGCGGCCCCTTGCAAGGTGTTGGCCAGGGTCAGGCACTCCGAGAGCTTATCGGGGTTTGCCTGAACCGCCAGGGGACAGAAACTGAGGAGGGCGATCGCGCCGATTGGCCAGCAAATTTTCATGATGAGGGGTGTTGTTTTTTTTCTAGGATAGCCTTGGTAGGACGAGGCAGCTTGATTTATGGATGAAGTGCAGGACTTGCAGATTCAGGTTGCTTCCTTGTTGCTGTACCAATCGGTATTTGCCGAAGGGGCCGGTCAATTGTTTTTGGCGTTGTTGACGGCCATTCGGTTCAGTGCGCGGGATTACCGCCATTGCCTCACGACCTACGGCCTCTGGTTTCGGGCGATCGCCGCCCACGGTCAAACCTGGGAAGCCTACCTGCTGGATCGGATTTTGATGGACGAAAACCCCTTTAGCCAGCAGTGCCAAACCCAAGACCTCGATGCGCTGCCGGCGGCGTTGGTGATGGCAGCCCGCCACGATCTGGGGATTTTGCAAAACATCTACCGCTGTACGAGTGCGCGCCTCAGCGCCTGGGTGCGCCAGGCCACCCATTGTCCGGTGGCATCGGTTCCGACCCTACCGGTGGTGCGGCCTCCCCTCACTCCCGACACCGACTGGGCGGCCGCGTTGCCGTCCCTGGTGTCCCATTACCGTCGTTGCGGTACGGGGTTAATGGCGCGGTATCGGGCGCTGCGGTGGCATCAAGACCAATGGGTAGGAATTTCCCATCCCGACCCGGTGGATTTTGCCGACTTGGTGGGGTGCGCCGACCAAGAGCAGGCCCTACGAGCCAACATCGAAGCCCTGTTGGCGGGCTACCCGGCCCAAAACGTGTTGCTGTACGGCAGCCGGGGCAGCGGCAAATCTTCCTTGGTGAAAGCCTTGGTGCAGGCCTACGGCGAGCGGGGGCTGCGGTTGTTGGAGGTGCCCCACGCCGATTGGCACCATTTGCCGGCGATGGTGGCCGACCTGGCGGAACGGGCCCAAAAGTTTGTGTTGTTTGCCGACGACCTCTCGTTTGAGGAGGACGACAACGACTTTAAGAGTTTTAAGGTGTTGTTGGAGGGCACCCTGGCGGCCAAACCCCGCAACGCTATTCTGTGCGCCACTTCCAACCGTCGCCATCTGGTGCGGGAACTGTGGGGCGATCGCCCCCGCCCCCAAGACCAGGAGGATTTGCGCAGTTGGGATACCCTCCAACAAAAGCTCTCGTTTGCCGATCGCTTTGGTTTGGTGTTGACGTTCCCCAGCATCACGGCGGCCACCTACGGCGAAATCGTCGCCCAACTAGCCCGGCAGCGCAACCTGCGCCTCACCAGTGAAGAACTGCGGTTGCAAGCCGAACAATGGGCCCTACGCTACAACGGGCGATCGGGTCGTACCGCCCGCCAATTTGTGGATGCTTTGTGGGTCACCGAACAACAGACGGTTGGGGAGTAGCCGGGCTACTCATTGAGCACGTCGATCAAAGCATCGGCTTCGAGCATGGCTTGCCGGGCTTTTTGGTACACGTCTTCAAAGGGGACATTGGCCGCCGTGAGGGCGTGCAAGATGGTCAGGGCGAAAAATTCCCGTTTGCTCATCCCTTCAAAATAGGCATCATCGAGGCGGTGATAACCCAACGGAAAAGCAGGATCGGTGCGACGGGTACCGGTGGTTTCCATGGCAAATTTACGCTGCACAATCAGCAGCAGGCTAGCACAGGTTGCGCCCTCCCCACAGCAACATGCCGTCGCCAAACGAATAAAAGCGATAGCCCTGGGCGATCGCCTGTTGATACAGAGCCAGCAGCCGGGGACGGCCCTGGGGCCCCAAAAACGACGATACCA
>DMPD01000239.1:0-640 GCA_003456125.1 Cyanobacteria bacterium UBA8156
TTTCGATTTCGACGTCCAAGAGGCGAGCGCTGCGGCTGACGGCCACCAGCATGTTTTGGGATTTCAACAGGCGGTTCAGCAAAGCGGCAATCACCTTGACGTTGCCTTGCCGCGCCAGTTCCAACAGATTGTTTGGGGCCATGTCGCTTTCCGTCGGCAAAAGCTGCACACATACTAGGGGAATTTGGGCGATCTGACGGCCCAATTCTCGGACTCTTCGACGGCGGCCGTCTCCAGAAAGACCCCCATCCGCCGGAATTTGTGGTACCGCTTTTCGAGGCGAGTGTCGGCGGCGATCGCACCGATTTCGGTCAAGGCTTTGCTCAGGGCTGCTTTGAGGACGGCGGCCGCCTCCAGGGGATAACGGTGGGCTCCCCCTAGGGGTTCTGGCAAAATTTCATCAATGATCTCCAACCGTAGCAGGTCGGGGGCCGTAATTTTCAGGGCTTCGGCGGCGATTGGGGCTTTGGCAGAGTCTCGCCACAAAATGGCGGCGCAGGCTTCGGGGGTGGCTACGGTGTACACCGAATGCTCAAACATCAACAGTCGATCGCCAATGCCTAGCCCCAGCGCCCCGCCCGACCCCCCCTCGCCAATGACGGTACACACAATGGGCACCCGCAGCCCAAACATTTCCCGC
>DMPD01000239.1:965-3177 GCA_003456125.1 Cyanobacteria bacterium UBA8156
CCGCAGCCCAAACATTTCCCGCAGATTCACGGCGATCGCCTCTCCCTGTCCCTGTTCCTCGGCGCTGATGCCGGGGTAAGCCCCCGGTGTATCGATCAGGGTCAGGATCGGCAACCCGAAGCGATCGGCGTGGTGCATCAGGCGCAGGGCTTTGCGGTAGCCGCCGGGGGAAGCCATGCCAAAATTGCGCGCCACGTTGTCTTTGGTATCGCGGCCTTTTTGATGCCCCAAAATTACCACCGGCTGTCCCGCCAAGGAGGCTAGCCCCCCCACCAAAGCCGGATCGTCGTTGCCCCGGCGATCGCCGTGGAGTTCAATCCAGTCGTCGGCGATCGCCTGGATGTAGTCGAGGGTACTGGGTCGGCGGGGATGGCGAGCAATCTGCATCCGTTGGACGGGGGTCAGCGTGGCGAAAATTTCCCGCCGCAGGTTTTCGGCCCGACTCTCCAATTGCGTGATTTGGTCGGTGACATCCACCCCGGTTTCCTGCGACAGGGTGCGAATCTGGGCGATGCGGCTTTCCAGTTCCGCCAGGGGTTTTTCAAAATCCAACAGAATCGGGCGATCGGACATGGCGCGCAGAGATGTGCTCCCGCCATTCTATCGCCTAGGGGGCGTGCTCCCCGACTCCCGCTAACAACAGCGCATAGTCGGCAATTGTGGCCCGGGGCGGCAACTGCGGCAGTTCGATTTCGGCACCGTCCTCCACCCAACACAAAATTGGAATCCGGTACTGATACGCAGCAAACCAGGCGGCGTTGTCCAAAATGTTGCGGCCCTCGAGGGCGATCGCCAGACCCAGTGCCTCGAGCTGAGTTAACCTAGACCGGGTTGCTTCGCACAAATGACAACCGGGTTTTTCGTACAAAATCAGGGCGATCGTGGTCATAGCGCCGTCAAGAACCTCGCTCTATTGTGACAGACTGGCCCAATGCCGTAAATTTTTCGGCCGATGTCGATTTTCGGAAAGTTCGTGTACAATCGCGGCGCGATCGCCCCTGAAGTTGCACCCCTTGGGATGGCAGCGAAACGTGAAACCACACCCCGCACCTGCTTAAAGTGACGGTTTGGGTGTGGCCAGTGACCCGGCGACGTTTGGTTGTACACTACAGGCGTTCTATGATTTCCCGATTTTGGCAGAAAACCTCGTGTGCGATCCTCGGTGGCGTGATTGCCGTAGCGTTATCGACGATCGCTTGGACAGCCGAAGCCCGCAATCGGTTAGAAACCTTTTCGTTTGATGTCACCCAGAACCGGATTGAGTTTGCCACGTTGGAGGGGGTAGAGCCCACAGGACAAGTGATTGCCGATCCGATGCGCATCGTGATTGATTTGCCGGGGGCCATCTACGAAGGCAAGACGGTACGACGCAACATTGGTCGGGCGGTGCAAGCGGTGCGGGTGGGCCGGGTCAATGAGGAGACCACCCGCTTGGTGGTGGAATTTGCTCCCAATTTCCCGTTGGAAACCGATCGCCTGCGGCTACAGGCGCGATCGCCCCGCCACTGGTCGATTCAGTTGCCGGAATCGGTAGCCGCCGCGAACATCCAATCGACGGCTTTTGTTTGGCCGTTGGTGGGCACCCTCACGGCCGGCTTTGGCTGGCGGATTCATCCCATCACCAACCAACGCCGTCTCCACAAAGGAATTGACATTGCCGCACCCATTGGTACCCCGATTCTGGCTGTCGCCGATGGCACCGTGGTGGCCGCCGGGTGGGATGACGGTTACGGCAATTTTGTGGAGTTGCAACACGCCGACGGCAACCGCACGTTGTATGCCCACGCCCATCGCCTGTTGGTGCAAAAGGGCATGACCGTCCGCCAAAAACAGGCGATCGCTGAGGTGGGTTCCACCGGCCGCAGCACCGGGTCACACCTGCACTTTGAAGTCTTGGTCGCAGGCACCAACCCCGCCGACCCGATGGCGTTTCTGCCCCAGCGGTACGTTTTGTTTGATGTAGCTGCCCGCTAGGGCCCTGGTATAGAGTGCGTCTGGGGCAGCCCGATGAGCTAGGTACCATCCAAGATCACACCCCCAATCGGCTGTTTTTGGCTAAAATTCATGTCCGCGCTAAGCGGGCTGCAAGAATTGCAATGAACTTTTTGGAGTCGGCAAAGATTGACCCTGCTCTTTGTATATCTCAAGGTAGCTGTCAATTACTTCTTGCCCGTGTTTTGCCGCTAATTCGTATAGTCATTTTAAATAAAAA
>DMPD01000066.1:0-3649 GCA_003456125.1 Cyanobacteria bacterium UBA8156
CCTGGCAGTCCGGGTCTCCCCTCCCGGAACCGATCGCCGTGTACGGTGCGGAATTTTCCCCGATGGCGCTGGATTTTCTGACTGGCAAAACCGTGGTGGGCGATCGCCCCAAAGGCCCCGTCGGGACCCTGATTCTGGCGGCGTGGCCCCCCTCCCCCGATCACCTGCACTGGTTGGTGGCCGTCGGTCGCCCCCAACAAATCTACACTTTGGGCGGTCGGGCCCCGCTACCCGCCGTTCCTGACCTCTATGCGCAAATTCCCCACTGGCTGCACTTACCGGAAATTCCGCTGCTGGCGATCGCCCAACGGCACTGGGTGCCCCCCACCGCAATTGTGGCTTTGCTCCGCCAAGAGGGCTATCCCTGTCCCGAAATCGGCCCCACCGCCACCCTCTCCGAAATCGCCTCCGCGCTGGCGGATTGGTACGATTTCCTATCTTCCGGCAAGACACAAGCAATCTCGCAAGCAGGGAACCTGATGTGCACCAAAGCCGTCACCTGACGGTGCAGGTCGGCGTACAAACCCTCCACGTCCGGCATTTCCTGACGGCAACCGGAGCAATACCAATACATTTGCCGAGTATGCGATCGCAGATGAGGCAATAAGGGATTGCCGCACCAAGGACAGGTTTTCATAGCGATTCCTTGGGTAAGGACTGGTGTTCCCTATCTCCCTTGTAACCGCCAAAACCGAAGAAACCCTGAAGGTTTAAGGGGCTTCCCCAAAGGCCAAGGCACTGAACACCTCGAAGCAAACATCCCACTGGCGGGTGTTGAGGGGTAGGGCACCGCTTTGGACACTACCCCGCAGGTCTAACCGGGGTTGCACCCGCTCCCGCAAAAAACTCCCGTAGCCCAAGGCCATCTCGCCAAATGCCGTAAAGTCGCCGGGATACCGTTTGCCGGGGGTCAGGACTTCCCACCAGTCCATCAGCGCCTGCCAGCGTGCCTGCACCGTCGTCGCCCCCGCCGCCGTCAACACCACCCCCCGCTCAAATTGGTAGCCGTTGTCGTGAAACCGCAACACGCGATCGGGCAAATGCACCTCACACACCCGAACCCGATCCAAAACCTGATCTTTGTGGGTCAAACGACGTTGGGCATCAAAAGCCATCACTTTGCTGAAAACGGGTACCGTCCCTTCCACCCGGCGCACCACTTGCCCCACATCAAACACCAAGGCACCGGTGGGCCCCACCGCCTGAACCTGAGTAGGACTGACCAACGCAAAAAAATCCACCGCGAATACCGGCACCGCCGCGATCGCCTCGGGGGTCACACACCCCGCCCCAATACCCTCAGCCCGAAACCAATCCCGATAAACCCGCAATTCCCCCAGGGATCCCAACCGCAAAATGCGGGGATGACGCACCGGTAACCACGTCTTGGCGGTTAGCACATCGGTCTGAAAAAAGCGGGCCACCCGCCGGGCCAAATCTTCCCGCGGGATCGCCCCCACGGGCTGCACCACCAAAAAACCCACCTGTCCCGCATCCGCTGCCCCCATGGCCGTGGCGATCGCCTGTTGCCGGGCTTGCTGCTCCCGAGCCAAAATTCCCTGCAACGCCTGCCGCGATCGCTCCCGAATTTTCGGCATCTGGGCCACCTTGATCAACTCCCGATAGGTGACCTCGGCGACGGCTTCTTGACCCGACACCTCTTGCCAGCGGGCTTGGGCCAACCGCAAAACCTCGGGCCACGGCTCGCCAGACTCTTTTCCCCGATAGGACTCCAGCCAAGATGTTGCCGTGGCTACGTCCCCCGCCGCCAGATGGCTTTCCAATTGCGTCAGAAACGACTCCCACAACTGCCCGCGCGCCGCTGGCATGGCTTGTCCCCCAGCATTTGGATTTTATTGTAGGGCACATGTGTTTGCTCAACAGCGAGCCATCGCCCCGGAACGCCCGTATTGCTGAGAACCCACCACGGGGTCGGTGCCCCCGCGACCCATGTTTCGAGATTCCCCGTCGGCCCTAGAACCGGAAACCCAAACCCGTTTGCAACGAAGTGGCCGTCCCGCTTCGACTCCGGTAAGCATCGAAGGCAAAAATGGCATTGCCAAACACCACCAAATTGCTGTTGGGAATGGCGTAGTCGATGCCGGGCTGCAACACAAAACTGTTGCGGTTCCCCACCGGAGTCACCTCCGCCGTATTGGACAGGGCTGCCCCCGCCCCGATGTAAATATCGGTGTCGAAGTTTACCGGAATATCAAAAGAGATCGTGGGTACAAAAGCCGTGCTGTTCCCCACCAGCACTTGGGCCCGCAGCGAAACCGGCACTTCCAAAAACTTGTAACGCCCCGACAACAACACCGAGGTGGTGCGTCCTTCGCCAACAAACACATTCCCGTCCGAAAGACCAAAGCTGCCGCCTACCCCCAAGTAACTGCCGTAGGCCGGCTGGGCCAGGGCTGGTGACCCCATTCCCAACCCCACCAACAGCCCCCCTGCTATCCATAAACTTTTCATGGTCGTGTTCCCTGTTCCCTGTGGCTTCGGGCGGGATTCTAGCAGAAGTTGCCCGATTGGGCCCGTTTTTTTACATCACCTCTGGCATCCCCGGTCGGTCGCGCTCGAAGGCAAACCGGACGATCTGGGCTCGGTTTTCGAGGTTGAGCTTGGTCATGATGCTGCTGAGGTGGGTTTGCACCGTCCGCGGGCTGATCTGCAACCGCTTGCCAATTTCTTTGTTGGTGAACCCTTGCACAACCTCCCAAAATACCCGCTCTTCCGAGGGGGTCAGGTTGGTGCGGGCCACCGGAACCGTGGGCAGGTTCAAAGGTGACGCGGTACGGGCCGGCTTGTAGGGGGTGTAAAACTCGATTTCCGTCTGCCCGATCGCAATGCGATCGCCGTTTTGGAGGGGTATCGGCGAGGTCACCCGCTGCCCATTCACACAGGAACCGTTCCGACTGCTCAAATCCACCAAATAAAACACCCCTTCGGCGATTGGGGGCCGCTGCCAACCTTCGCGGGGGCGAGAGCGGCGGTGATCCGGCAATGTCCCCACCAGTTGCAGGGTGGCATGGTTCCGGGATACCCACTTCTCCGACAGCACAATGTCATTGGTGTTGTCGCGACCAATGATCCAGTAGTCCGCATCAATCAGCGGGAAAATGACTCGCCCCTCTGTCCCGTGAATGTTGAGGTAGGGCACCCGATTGTCGTCCATTTCCCCTCCGTCCCGCAACTTTTGGCGGTCGGCACGCCCTTCCCCACTGCTACGACTTTTCGCCAAGGTTCGATCCTGGGCAAAAGCTCGACTTTGGGCCAATTCTGGATCTTGGCTTGCGGCTTTGTTCGGCATGGCAACCCCCTCCAACCTGTTGGCAGGTTCTAGGGGTTGCTTCGCCTGTTGGTTTGCGTGCATCTCAACCATTCCCTGTCAGTATACTTCAGCCAAATCGCGCAGAACGTGCGAAAATCCCGCCGCCTTTGACCTGGGCCCTGACTCCTGCCTTCGCTTTGCCCGAAATTTAGCCCGAAGTTTTTCCCGAAATTGAGCCCGAAACGACCAACCAGCCGGAGCCAAGGGTGGAGTCCTTTCGTTGGACTTCGAGAGGTTTGCCCTCACCCCCGTCCCCTCTCCCAGCAGATGAGAAGGGGGGCAAGAGCCTTTACAAGGTCTCTTGTTGCTGTCTCTTGT
>DMPD01000066.1:3989-8155 GCA_003456125.1 Cyanobacteria bacterium UBA8156
CTCTTGTTGCTGTCTCTTGTTGTTGTCGGAAACACCTGTGCCTTTGTTCCGGGCTGTTTTCCGGGCTGTTTTCCGGCCTTTGTTTTGGCCTTGGCACCGGCTTTAGTTCCGGCTCTGATTCCGGCCTTGTTCCCGGCTTTAGTTCCGGTTGCCCAAGTTCCAATTCCCACCCAAACTGTACGCGGTAATAAAAAACTCTGCTGGGGTAACCCAACCGACCTTGATGTCAAGATTCCCAAAGCGATTCCATTGTCGCAGATTGGGAACCGCCCTGGCAAGAATTATCGATGGAGATCAAACTTCCCAACGATCGCCTGTTGGATCGCGGTGTCATCGGTGAGCCAATAGCTAGCCTCGAATTCGTAGTCGGCGCTGGAGCGACCGCCCAAGGATTCCAGGGGGATGTTTTTTCCCTGGGCATCCAGCAAAAAGGCCAGCAGGGCCGCAAACTCTGCGGTGGTCAGATCGGTATCGAGGTGAGGTTGGATGGCGGTTAGGAGTTCGGGCCATTGCCACCAGGGTATCCCCTGCACTTTGGCTTTCAGCGCCCGCAGGAGGGTTTGCTGTCGGCCCATGCGTCCGATGTCGCCTTCTTCGTCGTGCCGAAACCGGGCAAACCCTTCGGCCTGGCGACCGTTCAGGATTTGCGGCCCGGGCTGGAGGTCAATTTCGAGGTTTTGGGTGCGATCGCGGTATTGCAGGGGTTTGGTCACGGTCACTTTCACCCCCCCCACCGCATCGATCAGGGCGACAAAGGCTTCGGTTTCCAGCCGCACCACCCGATCGACCTGGACGTTGCCCAGGGTTTCGCTCACGGTTTGCGCGGCCAAACGACTCCCGCCGTACACGTTGGCGGCATTGATCTTAACGGTGCCGTAGCCGGCAATCCAGGTTTGGGTATCCCGGGGAATCGATAACCCCCGCATTTCACCGGTTTTGGGATCGACCCGCACCAACAAGATCGTGTCGCTGCGGCCGTAGAAGGGCGGCGCATTGGGTTCTCGGTCGATCCCCAGCACCAGAATTTGGTAGGGCTTGGCCAGACGGTAGCCCATGCCCTGCAATACCACGGCTGCGGGCGATCGCCCCTTGGCCAATCCTTGCCAGTCGATTTTGGTCAGGGGCAAGACTTTGGCCAGGGCTACCCCCCCAGCGATCGCCACCGCGGCCATCACGCCAAACCCCACCCGTCCCACCGAAGAACCCAATGGCATCCGGGCTTTTTTCGCGCGGATTTTCGTACCGATCGCCGTATTCATTGCCCACCCCAACACCAACGGGAACACGATAGCCCAAAGCGGGGGCGAGGCCTATCCGCCAGGAGGGAAAATGGGTCGCTGCAAGACAACTTCGCGATGCCGCAGGGTCATCATTGCCGTTTCCCACGGAAATACAAACAACTGATACGACTCCGGCGACAGGCGATCGCCATCCAAATCTTCAATTACGGCCCGCAGAATTTGCAGCAATTCCTGCCGTAGCCGCATCAAATCCTGCACATCCGTAGCGGCTTCCGTTTCTTCCACAATCTTGACCAGTTGCAGGTTGTAGGCATCGGCGCGGTTTTTCTGATTGTCCGACAGTTGCGATCGCAGTTGCCACAAACTCGAGATTACCAAGGTGGCCACGGCCATCAGCAACGACAGGGGCTCGGCGTTTTCCTGCAAGAAAGAGGGCTTTTCGCGATCGTAGTAGGCTTTGGCTCCCGGATGCAGCGGCAAGCCCAGGGCCAAACCCACCCCCGGAAAGTCGATGGTGGCCATGCGCGGGTTCAAGGCCACCAATTCGCTGCGGTTTTCAAACAGGGTCGCGGTAATTTCTCGGACCAATTCCTCCGGCACATCGGCCCGCACCACCAACAGGGCTTGGACGCTGGCTACGGGCAAATCCTGGGACGGAATGGGTGGGTTGGCCCGGTAGGCCCCCTTCGGCACCACCGTCGTATCCAGGTAGGGTTCAAACAACTTCATGGCGGCGGCCTGGTCGATCGCCAACAATTGGCCGGGGGTACTGCGCAACAGGTTGCGGGTACGTTCGTTCCCCAACCCCGCAATCCGAAAAATCCCGTCCACTTGGTTGGCCCGAAAGGCGGCATCGGCCTCATTGGAAGTCATTTCGACGATGGGAATGTCCGCTGCGGTGAGCCCGTAGTGGGCCGCCAGCCGCCAAAAGGCCGGATAGGAACCACTGCCCCGGGGTGGTACTGCCATCCGTTTGCCCCGCAAGTCGGGAATGCTCCGAATGCCTCGATCGGGCTTCACAATTACATGAAAAATTTCGGGGTACAGGCTGGCGATGGAACGGGTTTGGGCCGTCGCCGGGGTATCGTTTTGCACCAGCGCCAGTTGCACTTTGCCTTTCTGCAACAGGGCCATGTTTTCGGTGGCCCCGCTGGTATCCCGGACTTTCACTTCCCGCAAGGGCACATGGTTGGGCAAGACCTGGGCCAAGGCCGTCGCAAATTTGTGGTAATCGCCACCGGCATGACCCGCCGCGATCGCCAGGGTCAGGTTTTGCCGCCAGAGCAGCCGCCCCCCAAACCACAACACCAGCCCCCCCAACGGCAGGGCGATCGCCCACCTGCGCCAATACTTCATGGCCTGTATCTTCTTTAACTCGGCCGTTCTTCCAGCACCCGATCGATGAGACCGTAGGCCACGGCTTCTTGGGCCGACATGTAGTAATCCCGCTCCATGTCCCGCTCAATTTTTTCCAGCGGTTGCCCTGTGCGTTTGGCGTACTCTTCGTTCAGCTTACGCTTGATCCGAATGATTTCCCGGGCTTCGATCTCAATGTCGGAGGCTTGACCGCGGGTGCCCCCCGACGGCTGGTGAATCATAATCCGGGCACTGGGCAACGCAAACCGCTTGCCGGGAGTACCCGCCATCAGCAAATAGGAACCCATCGAAGCCGCCAACCCAAAACAAATCGTACTCACCGGCGCTTTAATGTGCTGCATGGTGTCAAAAATCGCCAGACCGGCCGTGACCGACCCCCCCGGTGAATTGATGTAAAAGTAAATGTCTTTGTTCTGATCCTCGGAATCCATGTACAACATCCGGGCGATCGCCGAGTTGGCCAAACCGTCCGTCACTTCACCACTCAAAAAAATGATCCGCTCCAAGGACAACCGTTCGTAGATGTTGATCCACTGGGTCATCGAATCGCCGGGGTAGCGATAGGGCACACGGGGAATACCAATGGGCATAAAAACTTACCGTAAGAATTTGAGATTGGCAAAAAACAGAAAAACTTTACAGCGCCACTGCAGGCAACGGTCGGGGCAAATCCTTCGGGCTTTCCAAGACGCGATCGATGATGCCGTACGCTTTGGCTTGCTCGGGGGTCATGTAAAACATCCGCTCCATGTCCGTCGCCAGCTTTGCGGGAGCCTGCCCCGTGTGTTTGGCAAAAATGTCCAACACCACTTGCTTGTTGGCCAGCACTTCGCGGGCTTGGATTTGGATATCGGTGGCTTGACCACGGGCCTGGCGACGGGGCTGATGCAAAATGATCGTACTGTTGGGCAGGCTAGCCCGATGACCTTTGGTGCCGGCGGCCAAAATCATGGCAGCCGTACCCATGGCCTGGCCAATGCAGATGGTGTGCACCGGTGGCTTGATGTATTGCAGGGTGTCGCAGATCGCAAAAGCCTCGGTTTCATAGCCAATCGCATCACCGGTATACCAAGAAGTACCGGTAGAATTGATATAAATAAAAATCGGTTTTTCGGGATCGTCGTACTGCAAATACAGCAGTTGGGCCACCAACAGCTCCGTGACATCCACCCCCAACTGGCTTTTGTATTCGTCGGGGGAGACCAAGGGCAACCCAAAATAAATGATGCGCTCTTTGAGCAACAGGGAAGGCAAATCGGGGGGAGGCGTTCGGTAGTAGGCATCGCCGTAGTAACCGGCCTGCACCGCGCGAGGGTTTTCCCGCGAAGGATTGGAGGAGCTGGAAGGCATAAACCGCCAAGGCAACATGGATGCTGTTAGCTTACCATAGGGGTACCGACGGCTATCCGTACCCTGGCGGGCGGTGTCCTTTTATTATCGCTGGTCTGTTGTGGTGATGGAACCTCAGTCTGTTCCCGGTTTGTTCCCCTATTATCCCCAGTGTCCCCTGCCGGCGGATGCGGCGGTGGGGGACGATCGCATTCTGTG
>DMPD01000210.1 GCA_003456125.1 Cyanobacteria bacterium UBA8156
CAGGTTGTGCCAGGCGGCATAGGCATTCAAATGGCCGGCCCCCAGGTGTCGGCTGAGGGGGTATTCCCCCTGCCAAAAGGCATCGCTTTCCAGCCAGGTGCGCTCGTGGAAATCCCGGATTTCCCGCTGGCTGTGGCGATCGCGATCGCGAATTTTGTCGGCGCTGTTGAGCAGCAGGGCCTGCATCAGGGTCACGTGACGGGCGCGATCGTCCCAGCGTCCCTGGGCAATTTGGCGATCGATATACTCGTGCAATAGCGCGACGGTGCCCAACACATGGGGGGCGGCAAAACTGGTGCCGCTGACAGTGGCCGATCGCCCGTTGGGGAGGGGCAGGGTTTGGTGGGTGCCCGGTGCCAGCAACGCCAGGGTACGGCGGCCATCGCTGGGACTTTCGACCGCCGGGGTCCACTGCCCATCGCGGTTGAGGTCGTCAAACGGTTCGCTGGGGTCGTAGCGGCCGTTGCCGTTGCGATCGCGAAAGGGTTCATCGATCAGATTGGCGCGATCGAGGTAGCGATAGACCCCGTGGGCATCGGGACGAGAGGCCCCCACCACCAGACCGTTGTAGAGATCGGTGGGGATGGGAATGCCCCCCCGCCGCTGGTTGCCGGCCACAATGGGCAGCAGGTTGTGGGTGTAGGCCAGCCAATCCACACACAGGGTCAGCAGCGATTGACCGTCCAGGCGATCGGGGGGCTGACCCGGTACCTGCAATGGTTCGCCAAAGCTGAGGACGGCGGCCCGCACCCGACCGTTTTGTTGACGGGCAATGTGTTGCAAAGCCAACGCCGCTTCCGGTTGACCGTCCTGAGAACGACCGGCATAGGCCGAAGCCATCAGACGGGCGTTGGGGGCCACCCCCTGAAACCGGGTGCCGTTGCCGATCGCCACGGCCGCCACCTGAAAGGCATGGGTTTCCACATGGCGATCGGGCAGGGCCCGCCCATCTCGAAAAAACACCGCGTAGGGCTGGACATCACTCTTCCCCAGGCGATCGAACGACCACAGGGCAGGGCGACCCAGTTCCACCTGGCCAATGAAAACGCCTTGACCTGTCAACCGCAGCGGGGGAGCCTGCAGGGCTTGCACATGGCTGCCGCCGGGCCCCAGTGCCGGCATTCCGGCCATTACCATCCCGAACATAAGCGCCAACGGTGTTCGCTTCGCCGCCTCTAGCCTAGCATTGACGACCAAGCCGGGCCGGGTACCCACTCCCAAGCAAATTGCTGGGCCAAAGCGGCCAACAGCATGGCGCGGGCTCCGGGTACGGTGATGGCCGGGCAAAAATCGCGCACTTGGCAGATGCCCCAATCTCCCAGTCCGCAGGGCACAATCCGGTCAAAGGAACCCAAATCCATGGCCACATTGAGGGCCAAACCGTGCATCGTGATCCAGCGGCTGACCTTGATGCCCATCTGGGCAATTTTGCGATCGCCCACCCAAACCCCGGTGCGGCCCGGTTGCCGTTCGCCGGAGATACCCCACCCCGCCAGGGCTAGCACCACCACTTCTTCGAGTTGGCGCAGGTACCAATGCAAGTCCGGTTGGTAGCGGGTCAAGTTCAGGATGGGGTAAATCACGAGTTGACCGGGGCCGTGGTAGGTCACTTCTCCCCCCCGCTCCGTGCGGTACCAGGTAACATCGGGGGCATCCGGCGCAAATTTCACAAAATCCCAGGTCGATCCCCGGCCCAAGGTGTACACCGGTTCGTGTTCGCCGGCCCAGACTACCGGCGGCAAATCCGGTTGGCGGCGCCGGGCCGCGACCGCTGCTTGTTGCCAGGTCCAAACCGTGGCGTAGGGCCAAGGGCGATCGCCCACATACAACCAGGCCGGTTGGTTCGTCATAAACGCTGCGCCATCCATGCTTTGCTAGAATTTCCGTATTTTCCACCGCGATGCCATGTCCCTTGCCGCCCGTCTCCGTCCGATTACGCCTTCTTTAACCCTCAGCGTATCGAGCCAAGCCAAAGCGATGCGGGCTGCCGGGCAACCGGTTTGGGATTTGAGCGCCGGGGAGCCGGATTTTGATACCCCCGAAGCGATCAAAGCCGCGGCCAAACTGGCTTTGGATCGGGGCATGACCAAGTACGGGCCGGCGGCGGGCTTGCCAGAGCTGCGGGCCGCCCTGGCCGCCAAGCTGAAACAGGACAACGGTTTGCCCTACACTTCCGATCAGGTCATGGTCACCAACGGCGGCAAACACGCCCTGTTCAATTTGATGATGGTGCTGCTGGAGGCGGGGGATGAAGCGATTATTCCCAGTCCCTATTGGGTGAGCTACCCGGAAATGGTGAAGTTGGTGGGAGCCACCCCGATATTGGTACCCACCAATGTCGGTCACGATTACAAAATTACGCCGACCCAACTGGCGGCGGCCATCACCCCCCAAACCAAATTGTTTGTGCTGAACTCACCGGGGAACCCAACGGGTTCGGTGTACACCCCAGATGAAATTCAAGCCCTGGCAGCGGTGTTGGCCCAACATCCCCAGGTTTGGGTAGTCTCCGATGAAATTTACGAAAAAATTTGCTACGACGGTGCGCTCCATTTCAGCATCGCCGCCTGTCCCGAACTCTACGATCGCACCCTGATCGCCAACGGTTTTGCCAAAGCCTATTCCATGACGGGGTGGCGGGTGGGATACCTCGCCGGCCCCAAAGAGGTCATTGCCGCGGCGACGGTTGTCCAGGGCCACAGCACCTCCAATGTCTGTACGTTTGCTCAATCCGGGGCGATCGCCGCCGTGACGGGTTCCCAAGATTGCGTGGCGGCCATGACCGCCGCCTTTGCTGAGCGGCGGGAAGCGATTTACGCACGGGTGCACGCCATTCCCGGTCTGATTTGCCCCAAGCCCACCGGCGCTTTTTACCTGTTCCCCGACATCAGTGCCCTCGGTATCGATTCGCAAACATTCTGCGCAAAACTCTTGCAGGAAGAGGGAGTAGCCCTCGTGCCAGGCATTGCCTTCGGTGCCGATACCAACATCCGTCTGTCCTATGCTACCGATCGCCAAACCATTGACGAAGCCTGCGATCGCCTTCATCAATTTGTCTTGCGCCAATCACGTTCTTGAAACCCTATGACCCGTTCCCCTTCCCTCTGGACTTCCT
>DMPD01000283.1 GCA_003456125.1 Cyanobacteria bacterium UBA8156
CTATCCGAAACGACTATAAAACGAGCGCACGGTTTGGCTTCCATCTACGGTGCGCACCTCCCGAAATTCTTCTTTGCTACACGTGAGGTGGATAATTCCCAAGGGACGGTGAGGCCAATGGGGTTCCACAAACTGCTGATGTTCGGGATGCCAAAAGGGCAGCACCAAATGACAGGTCCAGTTGCACCACAGGGGCAGCAGCGCCGTATGGTTCAGCAAACCATGGTGATGAATCCCATAGTTGAGGGAAGTTTGATCCAAAACATAGGAGAAAGGATGCTCCTGGCGATCGCAGGCTTCCTGAAAGCACCGCCGCCAGACTGCCCAATGGGGAGCCGAGCGTCCCAACCCAAACACACCATTATTGAGGCGGGGAAATCGGTGGTATTTCTGTGCCACCTCCATGCCATACAGACTAGCCAGCCAGTGCTGATTTCTGGCCCATTCTAGTTCGATGTGACCGTAGTAGGCCGGCGCGCTGCGATCCAATTCCGGCACAATCGCCAGGCGATCGCCCCCGGCAGACTCAATCAACAAATTGAGGGCTGCACCGTCCTGCACCCAGGTATCGGCATCCAGCCAGAGGTAGGTATCAAACCCTGGAAAGTAGCGATCCAAAAACGGTCGCGCCGTCAGGGCCCGCAGGGAAGACGGGGCTTGATCTTGGTGGGCGAACCGGAAGTCCCAACCGGGAGACACCACCCGCTCGACATGGGCTTCCAACCAGCGCCGTTGGTCGGGGGTACATCCCACATCCAGGCAGGCCAGGGGTAAATCGGGCCGGGTCGCCCGCACCGACCGCATCAAGCCTTGGGCTAGCTTAAAAAACTTCGCATCCGTCGCCGTCACGGCGATCGCCGAGGTGGTAGGGGCAGACGGGCTGGGCCGGCCAACCCGGTGCGGTTTTTGGGTACCGTAGCGCAGACCGATTTCCACCTCGGCACCTTGCCGGGTTTGCACACGCACTTGCGGCTGATTTTTGCGGGAAGTGAGGTGCAGGATACTGATGGGGTGATGGGGGGGCTGAGTTTCCACAAATTGGTGCTGGTCTTCATCCCACAGCGGCAAACCGATGTGACACACCCAATCGCATCCGATGGGCAACAACGCCGTCTGCTCGAACAGCGCCGGATTCTCATAGATGGCCAGGTTCAACGAGATTTGATCGATGCCGGCATGAATCGCCTGTTGGATGCCTTGATGAAGACGCTCCCGCCAGGCTTGCCAGTGGGGGGCATCGCGGCGCATCGCAAACACCCCGGTGCAAAGCAAAGGGTATTGGCACAGGCGATCGGCGACTGCTGGGCCGTAGGGGGGGGCATACCAATCCCGCTGAAACGCCATGTAGCTCTCAACCTGGCCAAACAGCAAGTTGTTGTGGCGATCGAGTTCGGAAACAATCGCCAGTCCGTGCCTTTGGGCGGCGGCCACCAGCAAAGGAATAGCCTCCCAGGTTTGCACCCAAGCATCGGCATCCAACCAGAGGTACACCTCATAACCGGGGAAATACTCCGGCAAAAACGGCCGCCCGACCATTGCTTTGAGGTACTCGGGGGCCGTATCCCGACCGGGAAAGTCCAAATCCCATTTGGCCAGGGCGATGCGGTTGGTGTGGTTCCCCAACCAAGCCAACTGTTCCGGCGTACAGCCCAAATCAAGGTAGCAAATCTCCGCCGTTTGCCCTTCCGGTAAAGCCCGAATCGACAAAATCGCTTCCTGGGCCAGCGGAAAATAACGGGCATCGGCGGCAATCACGATCGCCCATTCCGGTCGTTTGGCCGGCATCTGGGCAATTTCGGTTGGGTTGGAGGGCAGGGATACCGACAACGTCCCGGGCGGCAAACCAAGGCGATAACGTTCCCACATCTGCCGGTACAGGTTTTCCAAATCCCGCACCGTCTGCTCCGTTTGAAACAAGGGCAAATTCCGTCGCTGCTGATGCAAGTAGTCCTGATATTGGCGGAGTTGGGGAAGGTTCTGCGCCAGGGCGATCGCCCGCTGTGGATAGTCCTCGAAATCCGTGGCCACCAATTCCTTGGCCCAAGGCTCCGGGAAAGTCGCCCGCACCAAACTTTCGCCAACCCGGGCCGCAAAGGTTTGGCCCTGGAGGGTGAGCAGGGGCACCCCCGCCCACAAAGCATCGCTGCCTGTGGTGTGGGCGTTGTAGATGGGGGTATCCAAAAACAAATCCGCCGCCGTCAACCGTTGCAAATGGGCCGCTTTGGGTTGGGAGGGTGCAAAAACCAGGCGATCGCCCCTCACCCCCTGTTGCTCTGCCGCTTGGCCCAGATTGGCTTGGGCGAGGGGATGCACCGCCATCAACCAGAGCACACTGTCGGGCACCGCCCGCAACACGTTCAGCCACACCGCAAAAATTTCGGCATTGATTTTGCGGGCATGGTTAAAGCAACAAAACACCAAGCCGTCTTCGGGCAGGCCGTTGGCCCGACGCAGGGCTGCCCGATCGCCCAGGGTGGGTACCGGTTGTTGGTTGTGATTGATTTGATAACACCGGGGCAAATAGGCGATCGCCTCCAGATAAGCCGTGGTGAGATCGGGGGGCACCACCACCGGATCGGCCATGAGGTAATCGGTGAGGCCCAGGGTGCCGGGATACCCCAGATAGTGAACTTGAATCGGGGCCGGTCGCAGCAACAGGGTTTGGGGGGAACCGTAATCGGTGTATCCGGCTAAATCAATCAGAAGGTGAATCCCGTCTTGATGAATGGTCTGGGCGATCGCCTCCGGGTTTTGACCCCGCAAATCCCGGAAGACATCGGCATCCCGTTGCAATTTTTGCCGATATTCGCTGTCGTCGTCGGGCCCCAGGGAATAGGCATAGACCTGAAATTGCGTGCGATCGTGATGGGCAAACAACCCCGCCATCAAATGGGCGACGGCATGGTATCGAAAATCCCCCGACAAATAGCCCAACCGCAATTGGGGAGCAGGGGGCGGCACCGCCGACCAAGCCAGGCGATCGCGGCGCTCGGTGAGTCCTTGCTTCAGGCTGGCCGATACTTTATCCGCCACGATTTTTTGTTGGTGGGCATCCCCCGGCAGATACAGAGCGCTCAGGGGCGAAATGCTGGCCGGTGTCTGCGGGAGTTCTTGCCAAAACCGTTCCCAGAGTTCGGTGATGCCATTCCAGGTACAGGTTTGCATCCGCACCTGCAACAAACCATCCACAGCACTGAGGTTGTGGGGATTCTGCTGCAACAGCTCTTCGTAGAGCGCGGCGGCGTTGGCGAAATCCTCCAAGCGACGATGCGCATTGGCCAAATTGAGGCGGGCTTCCGGCTGTTGGGGATCCCAGGATAATGCTTGCCGGTAGTGATGCAAAGCCGGTTGGGCCTGCTCCAACCGTTCGTAAATCGCCCCCAATAGGTTGTGGGCTGCCGCCGTTGGTTGCAGGGCGATCGCCCGCTCACAGGCTTGCCGCGCCCCGTCCCAATCCTGGGCTTCCCAGCGGCACATGCCCCGGTGCAAATGGGCTTCTGCCAAAGCCGGCTCCACCGTCAACGCTCGCTGATAATGGCTTTCTGCGGTCAGCCATTGGTTTTGGTGACGGGCCAAATGCCCCAACTGCAACCATCCCCGGCCATGGTGCGGCTCCTGTTGCACCAGCGTCTCGTACTCGGTTTGGGCCGCCGCCCCCTCGCCATTTTTTTGCAACGCCAGCGCCAAGTTGTAGCGGGTTTCGACCGCGGTTGGGGCCGCCCCCAGAGCCTGCCGCAGGTAGTCTATGCCGGCCGCCAAATCGCCGCTTTGACTATGGGCGACCCCCAACAACCCCAACACTTCTGGATCGTTGGCGGGGCCCAATGCCAATGCCCGCTGCAAAGCCTTTTGGGCCGCGGCCGCCTGCCCCAACTGCAACTCCAGGTTGCCCAACAGCAACCATGCCCGCCGATCGCCCGGTTTTTTTTTAACAAGGCGCTGGCAAAGGGTGTGGGCTTCCCGAAATTTGCCGGCCTGTCCCAAAGCCAAAATGCGATCGTAGGGAATTGACATTCTCGGGGTAGTGACCTGTGGTCTAAATTGTAGGCTTTAACCTATCCTGGGTTCAACGGCGAGCCTCGGCGAAGTCCTGCTGGATTTTGCCAGCCCCACCGCACCAAATGGATACCCGACAAGCGGTGCACGATGCAAAATGTTAGGTCAGCGATACCCAAACCTGCAAACGCTTTGCCGTCAACAGAAACAACCGTGTTTTGCACATCGCCGGCCATAGGTAAAATTAGGCAAACCATATTCCGTACATCGGTGACAACGCCCTGAGTTTCTCGGGCACCCTCAAAGCAGCTTTTACGGCACTGACCAATCCCCAGTTTCGCTAAGAAATGGGGAGAACTCCGGCGATGTCCAGCTTATGGGTAAACTGCCGGTCACGAAGTAGCCCTCCAGCAGATGGCAGCGAAATAGGCGCTCTGCTCCCGGATAGTGCCCAATTTCTTCGCCTTCCCAAATCACTTCCGCCCGCCCAGGGAGGTACAGCAGATCGCCGGAGTTGAAATCCAGAAATAGCAACCCCGCCCGGGGATTGAGTTCAATGTTGCCGAAGGTATTGAAGTGGCAATTGCCCGCAAAATCGGGAACGGTGAGCACTTCGCCAGAAATTTTCACAAAACCTTGCTTGCCACCACGATGGGACACATCCACACCCTTGGCCGCGCCAGCGGACGGATCGAGGTAGGCCGTAGCGATAAAAAAAGTATCGGCAGCGGCAATGAGGGCACGGTGCCCAAAGCGGTGAGATGGTGGGTGTTGCCATTGGGCAACGGCGCAGGATCGGGTAGGGTATACTGCCGCGCCTGAATATATTTGGGGCAATTGCCTGGAGAATCGCCACCTCAAAACCACTTTCAGAAAGGACGCTGACGATGCCATTGACGCGATTGCGGCGGCGCATAATACCGAGAAAACCCAGATCGCTGCCAACGGTGAGGTTATGGGCTAGGGGATCACCTGGCAACGGGCGCGCTTGAATGCGCAAGGTGCGATCGCCCTAGTAGCCAGAAACCCGGTGCTGCCGAGGAGAATCGAAGCCCAGGGATTGCCCGAGGTATCTACCGAACCCACCAACCCATAGGGCAACTGGGCATAGAAGTGCTGGTGCTGGTCGGGGGGAGAGATACCCAGTGCTAGGGCCAGTTCCTTGAGGGACATCGGAAGGGCAACGGTGTTGCCAGAGGTATCCAACCGCCGCCGCAGGAAGTGCAACAGGCGATCGCGGGCTGAACGAAGGCTGCGCAGGGTCATGGGATGTCTGAATCCTCAAAAGCGGCGAACCAGCGCTGGACGTTCATCTCCTCTCAGACGATCGCCGCTGAGCGCAAAGACTAAAGCACATTATTCATGGGGATACCTCCAGCAGTTGATCCAGTTGTCCCTGTTGTTCCAAACGATAGAGGCTTTCACAACCGCCAATATGGCGATCGCCGAGTGGCCCCAGCGGTTGCTCTGGAGACATCGACGAAGCCCCGCTCCGTCCCACAGTACCCAGGAGCTAAGCAGAAATTTCCTAAGCCATTCCACCGGATAATGCGCTGCATGCGATATGAACCACCTAAAAAACGTCGCGGTTGGGGTTTCAAACGTCAACATTGGGGTTCAAAAGGCGATCGCCCAGCTTCAAAACCTCGTCGGTGCCCTAAAAAAACTCGCGATTGGGGTTTCAAACGTCAATGTTGGGGTTTCAAAGGCGATCGCCCGGCTTCCCGACCTCGTCAATGACCTAAAAAACGTCGCAGTTGGGGGATTCGTTCCAAGCGGCGCGCACCACCGAAACCAGAGGGGGGGACGGAGGTACCCTTGCTTGACAATTGGGGTAAGGGTCTGCCATGGTGTAGCCACCTCATTTGTGCTCTTTCCATGGCCACCCCACTTGGTTCCGAGTTTCGGGTCAATACCTACACCACCAGCAGTCAGAGGCTGCCCGCGATCGCCACCGGCCCCGGCGGCGATTTTGTGGTGGCTTGGATGAGTATAGTCGTTTCAGATAAAA
>DMPD01000153.1:0-306 GCA_003456125.1 Cyanobacteria bacterium UBA8156
AATCGGCATGGGCGATCGCCAGGGCAAAGGCCCCCTGCAGCCGCTGTACGCTCTGCCGCACCGCTTCCAACAACAGCGAGCCAAGGATGCGATCGGGCGGAGCCTTTTGCAATTGAGCCAAGGTTTCCGCGATCAGGTGGGGAATCACCTCCGTATCGGTTTCGGTGACAAACTCGTGGCCCCGTTGCTTGAGTTCTTCCCGCAGGACATGGAAGTTTTCGACAATGCCGTTTTGCACCACCGCCAACTTTTCGGCGCGATCGCTGTGGGGATGGGCGTTGTACTCTTCCGGCTTGCCGTGGGTGG
>DMPD01000153.1:628-5703 GCA_003456125.1 Cyanobacteria bacterium UBA8156
TCTTCCGGCTTGCCGTGGGTGGCCCACCGGGTATGGCCCACCCCCATGGTCGCTGGTTGTTGTGGCGCCGGTTGCTCTCCTTGTTGCGCCAGCTTCTCTTTGAGGTGGATCAGTTTGCCTTTCGCCCGAATCCGGTGCAGGGTGCCCGCACTCACCAAGGCTACCCCCGCCGAGTCATAACCCCGATATTCGAGTTTTTCGAGGCCAGAAATCAAGACCGATGTGGCCCGGCGATCGCCAATGTAACCGACTATGCCGCACATAGGCTAGAGGGCAATTCCTTCTTTCTCGACCAAATCCTGACGATTGCGGTAGACCTTAAAGATTTTGCTCATGCTGGTCAAATCAAACAGCATTTGCACCTGCTCGCTGAGGGAGCACACCAAAAGCTCAGCGCCACTGGAGCGCACCGCCTTGAGGGCCGCCACCAAAGTCCCCAGCCCCGAACTGTCCATAAAACCGACATCGGCCAAATCCACAATCAGGTATTGGGCCTTCGCGGCGATCGCCGCATTGACCTGACTCCGAAACTGAGCCGCGTTGGTGACATCCAGTTTGCCCTTCGGCTCCATGAGCTGTACGGTCGTTTCCTGCATAGGATCTGGCGGAAGGTTTTGGTTATTGTAAACGATTCACCGAAGCAAAACCGAGGGGCAACCCGGTTTTCGCTAAACTAGAGCAAAGCACGTTTCCGACCCTATGACCGCTATCCGCACCGAAACCAACCCTGAACGGACAGATTTGCGCCGTGCCTACGAGCCGGTGATCGGCTTGGAGGTGCACTGCCAGCTCAACACCGCCACCAAAATTTTCTGCGCTTGCTCCACCGCATTTGGCGCTGCGCCGAACGAGAACGTGTGCCCGGTGTGTTTGGGGATGCCGGGGGTGCTGCCGGTGCTCAACGCCAAGGTGTTGGAATATGCCGTGAAAGCGGGTTTGGCCCTGAATTGCCAGATTGCTCCCTACAGCAAGTTCGACCGCAAGCAGTACTTTTATCCCGACCTACCCAAAAATTACCAAATCTCCCAATACGATTTGCCCATTGCCGAACACGGTTGGTTGGAAGCGCCCCTCTCGGACGGCACCAGCAAGCGCATTGGCATCACCCGGCTGCACATGGAAGAGGATGCCGGCAAATTGGTGCACGCCGGCAGCGATCGCCTGGCCGGTTCCAGCCATTCCCTGGTGGACTACAACCGGACGGGGGTTCCCCTCTGCGAGATTGTTTCGGAGCCGGATATCCGCTCGGCGGAAGAAGCGGCGGCCTATGCTCAAGAATTGCGGCGGATTTTGCGGTATTTGGGCATCTGCGACGGCAACATGCAGGAAGGCTCCCTGCGCTGCGATGTCAACATTTCGGTGCGGCCCGTCGGCACGGCCAAATTTGGCACCAAGGTGGAAATCAAAAACATGAACTCGTTCAATGCCATCCAACGGGCCATTGAATACGAGATCGATCGCCAAATTGAGGCTTTGACCAGCGGCGGCACGATTGTGCAGGAAACCCGCCTCTGGGAGGAAAACAGCCAACGTACGGTTTCCATGCGCAAAAAGGAAGGCTCCAGCGATTACCGCTACTTCCCGGAACCGGATTTGGGGCCCATTGTGTTGCCGGCGGAAACCATCGCCCACTGGCGATCGGAGTTACCCGAGTTGCCGGCGGCCAAGCGCTGCCGTTACAAACGGGATTTGGAGCTCAATCCCTACGAATCGGGGTTGCTGGCGGAGGAACGGGACGTAGCTACGTACTTTGAGACGGTGGTGGCCGCCGGAGCCGATCCCAAACAGGTCTTTAACTGGGTGATGGGGGACATCACCGCCCACCTGAACGAGACCCGCGCCGCGATCACCGATTTGCCGTTGACTCCGGCCCACCTCGCCGAATTGTTGGGATTGATCGCCGACGGTACCATCAGCGGCAAAATTGCCAAGGAACTGTTGCCGGAGTTGCTGACCCAAGGAGGCTCTCCCGAAGCCCTGGTCAAAGCCAAAAACCTGACGGTGTTGGGGGGCGATGCGCTCCAAGCGGCGATCGCCGAGGTGGTGGCGGCCCATCCCCGGGAAGTGGAGCAGTACCGAGCGGGCAAAAACAAACTGTTTGGCTTTTTTGTGGGTCAGGTGATGAAGAAAACCCAAGGGCGGGCGGCTCCCCAAGAAACCAACGATTTGCTGCGGACGGTTTTGGACAACCCCTAGGGCGTTTCCGGATTTTTGTGCCGCCGACAGCGATCGCTGCAATACTTCACTTCTTCCCAACAATCGGCCCATTTTTTGCGCCAGGTGAACGGTCGTCCGCACACAGGGCAGATTTTTTGCGGGAGATGGGCTTTGTTGCCCCGGTGTTCTTTCATTGCGGCGGGGGGAGAAGGGTTTGCAGGCGACGGGCGGTTTGGGCGGGATCGGGGGCAGCCATGAGCGATCGCACCACGGCGATCCGGGTGGCCCCGGCCGCTTGCACCCCCGGCAAATTGTCCGGGTCAATCCCGCCAATGGCAAACCAAGGAACCGGGGACTGGGCGGCCGCATGGGCTACATAGGAAAGACCGGCCGCCGCTTTGCCCGGTTTGGTCGGCGTGGCAAACACGGGCCCCACCCCCACGTAATCCACGGCGGCGGCCAACGCTTTGGCCAGCTCCGCCGGGTTGGTGGTGGATTGCCCCACCAGCAGCGAGCCGCCCCATTGTTGAATCACGGGTACCGGCAAATCGGTTTGCCCCACGTGCACGCCGTCGGCCCCCACCGCCAACGCCACATCCAGGCGATCGTTCACGATGAACAGGGCCCCATAACGCCGGCACAGGGCACCCAAATTTTGGGCCTGGCGGTAGCGTTCCCCATCCTCGGCGGTTTTCTCGCGGTACTGCACGATGTTTACGCCCCCCTGCAATGCCTGCTCCACCACGGTTTCCAGGTTTTCGATGGGCATGGTGACCAAATACAACCGGGCCTGTTGCAATTGGTAGCGGCGATCGCCCTTTTGGTGGCCGCTTTCCAAGATGTAGGTCTGGTAGCGCCATTGTTTGGCGGCGACCGCGAAATTCCCGTCGTAGAGCTTGCCGAATTCTTCCAACACCCGCAGGGCCTCCTGCAACCGGGCAAAGTTGGCCTGCACCACCGCCCCCACATCCGCCCGTTGTTGTTCTTGGGGGGTGGTCAACGTGGTACCCGGATCGGTTTCGGTGCGGCGGGCCGCCCGCAGTTCCGGCCGGTGCCAGGCTGCCAATTCATGGCGGAGGGTTTTGCAGGTTTCGGCGCGATCGCGGTCTTCCCAGCCCAGTCGGTACCAATCTTCCAGTACCCGCAGCGCTTCGCGGGCGCGATCGAGGTTGGCATCCAAAATCCGGTAGACGGGTGACATCACAGCCAAACTTCCCAAGGTTTTCTCTATCCTACGTGAGTTCGATAGCCGATTCCTAAGCGGGGAGAAGGGAAGCAGGGAAAGTCTGACGAAGAGAGACTTTCGTCCGAATCCTATTCTTTGAACTCACGTTCTATCCTAGTCTCTGGGAATGGAACCAAAACCATGGGGAATCTCACCCCCGACCAACAGACTGCCTTGGCGGCCCTGCACCGGTTTGTGCAGAGTCCCGAACGGTTGTTTTTGTTGACGGGGTATGCCGGCACCGGAAAAACCACCTTATTGCAACGGTTTATTCAAGAGTTGCGGGCTGGCGGCGACGATCGCCCCATTGTGTTAACGGCTTTCAGCAACAAAGCCACGAAAGTGTTGGCGCAGATGGCTTGGCAATGGGACTTGGCGTTGGACACCATGACCTGTTGTCGGTTGTTGGGGTTGCGGCCCGTCCTGGACGAAGAGAGCGGCCAGCAGGTGTTTCGACCCGATCGGGACCAGCGCAGCCAAGTATCCAAATATGCCCTGGTGATTGTGGACGAGTGTTCGATGGTCAATGGGGAACTGTGGCAGTTTTTGCGAGAGGCGATCGCGCCGTTGTTGCCGCCCGTCCAACTGTTGTTGGTGGGGGACCCCGCCCAGCTGCCGCCGGTGGGGGAACGGGAATCTCCCTGTTTCCGCGAAGTCTCCCAACGGGCTGCCTTGACCGAGGTGGTGCGCTACGGCAATGCTATTGGCGCGATCGCGGCGGCGCTGCGGCAGAACCTCGAGCGACCCACTTTTCCGGCATTTCGCAGCGACATCAATCCCGATCGCACAGAAGGATGTTTTGTGTTGTCTCAGGCCAGCTGGGAAAAACACCTCTTGCGGGCCTTTCAAAGTGACGGATACCACCGCGATCCCGACCGGGTGCGGGCCCTAGCGTATACCAACCGCCGGGTAGGGGAACTCAACCGCATGATTCGCACCGCGTTGTACGGCCACGGGGTACCCCGATTCATCGAAGGGGAGCGCTTGATTGCGGTATCCCCTTGTCTACGCGGCGAAAACATTGTCTTGCCCACCTCCGCCGAATGCGAAGTCACCACCATCGAGCGGGGGACGGACGGTCTGTGGCCCGTGTGGCTGTTGTCGGTGCTCACCGAAGAGGGCGATCGCCGTGTCCTCAAGGTGTTGGATCGGGAAGGAGAACCGCGCTGGCACCAACAGTTGGCGGAACTGGCGGCTGCCAAACGGTGGCTGGAATTTTGGCAACTCAAACAACGGTTTCACGAAGTCGATTACGCCTACAGCCTCACCGTACACAAAAGCCAGGGTTCTACCTTCCAGGATGTGTTTGTGGATTTGCCCTCCCTCAACCAAAATCGCAACCCGGTGGAACGGAATCAGCTTGGTTATGTCGCCTTCACTCGGGCCGCCAAACGCTTGTTTTTGTACAACCCTTAAAGCCCAGCCAAAATCAGCCGATCGCGATGGACATGGCTCAGCACCCAATCCAACCCACTCTGCTGATGGAGCAACGCCACCAACTCCGCCGGTTTCAGGGTGCGGTGGCTCGGGGGCGAAGCAATCCGGTAATGCACTTTGGCGGTACTTGCTGCCACCTCCTGCACCTGCAACGCCTGCAAATCCCCCCGCACATCCCGGTTTCGGGAGTACCGGCTTTGGTGATACCGGTAACGAGGAGCGATTCGGAGCGCAGCACCTGGGCGATCGCCCCCTT
>DMPD01000220.1 GCA_003456125.1 Cyanobacteria bacterium UBA8156
ACCCGCGACGACTCGTATTTAGGTCGTGACAACTAGGAAAACGCTGTGTTTTCTGCTCTCCCTATGTAGGCAACCGCTGTGGAATTCAACCTGGAACAACTGCGCGAATTGATTGCGATTTTGGATCGTACCGACATTTCCGAACTGACGTTGGAAGCGGGGGATCTGCGCCTCAACATCCGCAAACGGGAAAAGGATGCTACACCGGTACCGGTGTTGGGGGGAGGGGCGATCGCCGAAGTCTTGAGTCCGGCCCCATCGGTGGTGGAGGCCGAGGCCGCCAGCAAACCCGCCGCGGTACCCTCTACCAAGTTGGCGGAGGTGGTCTCGCCGATGGTGGGGACGTTTTACCGGGCCCCGGCTCCCGATGAACCGCCGTTTATTGAGGTGGGGGATACGGTGCGCAAGGGGCAAACGGTGTGCATTGTCGAGGCCATGAAGCTGATGAACCAAATTGAGGCGGAGGTGACGGGCCGCGTGGTGGAAATTGTGGTGCAAAACGCCCAACCCATTGAATACGGTCAGGTGTTGATGCGGGTTGAGGTGCTTTGAAGGTACGGGGTTTCCTGGTGGTCTGGCTCTGGAGTGTGGGGGCGGCCGGGGCCCAAACGGCGGTGGAGTGGCGACAAATGGGGTTGGCCCGCCGGGCCCAAGGGGATACCCTAGGGGCGATCGCCGCTTTGGAAAGGGCGGTGACGGCGGAACCCCAAAACCCCACGGGTTATGTGTTGTTGGGCTGGACGCAGCATCTGGCGGGGCAAAGCGAGCCGGCGGCCCGTTCCCTGTGGCAGGCGATCGCCCGCCACCCTACCCACATCGAAGCGTTTCAGGCCCTGGGCATTGTGTATTTGGTGCGGGGGGAACTCACCCCGGCGATCTGGAGCCATCTGTGGGCGGCTCTGTGGAATCCCCAAGGCGACATCGCCCCCTACAACCTGAGTTTGGCCTACCACCGCCAGGGTTTGCCGACGTTGGCTTTGGCCTACGGGCAACGGGCGGCGACCTTGGCTCCGGACAACCCCCACCCCTGGTTGGCCTTGGCTTTGGCCCACCACCAAGATGGCAATGGGGCGGCGATGGTCGCGGCGTTGCGCAATGCCCAACGGCACCAAGCCGCTCTCAACGACCCGGCATTTCGGCGAGAAGATTTGACCTATGCGGGGTTTGATGCCGCCCAAATCGCCCAAATCAATCGCCTATGGACACCCTAGATGGGGTGGCATGGGACGCTGGCGCTCTGCTTCTCCCAGGGTGGACGAAGGAAACTGTAGGGTATAGTGAAAGACTGGATTGGGTATTGGACGGCAATGGGGGCCAAGGGTATCTCAAAGGGGACGGTGGCGATCGCCCATCTCGGTTGTGAAAAGAACCGGGTGGATACGGAGCACATGTTGGGGTTGTTGGCGGCGGCGGGGTACGGCATCACCGACGACGAAACCTATGCCGACTGCGTGGTGGTGAACACCTGCAGTTTTATCGAGGCGGCGCGCCAAGAATCGGTGCGCACCATTTTGGAATTTGCGGAATTGGGAAAACGGGTGGTGATTGCCGGCTGTTTGGCCCAGCATTTCCGGGAAACGCTCTTGGCGGAAATCCCCGAAGCCAAGGGGTTGATTGGGACGGGGGATTACCAAAACATCGTGGCGGCGATCGAGCAGGTGCAGGCGGGGGGTACCTACGTCCCGGTGTCGGCGGAACCCACCTACATTGCCGATGAAACGGTGCCCCGCTACCCCACCACCAACGGGGCGGTGGCGTACCTGCGGGTGGCGGAAGGATGCGACTACCGGTGTGCGTTTTGCATTATTCCTCATTTGCGCGGCAACCAGCGATCGCGCCCCATTGAATCGATTGTGGCGGAAGCAAAGCAGTTGGCGGCTCGGGGGGTGCAAGAACTGGTGCTGATTTCCCAGATCACCACCAACTACGGTCAAGATTTGTACGGACGACCCCATCTGGCGGAGTTGCTGTATGCCCTGGGGAAAGTAGATGTGCCCTGGATTCGGATGCACTATGCCTATCCGACGGGGTTGACCCCCCAAGTCCTCACGGCGATCCAAGAGGTACCCAACGTGTTGCCCTATCTGGATTTGCCGTTGCAGCATTCCCATCCAGAGGTGTTGCGGGCGATGAACCGTCCCTGGCAAAGTCGGGTCAACGATGGGATTCTGACCCAAATCAAAACCCTGTTGCCGGATGCGGTGTTGCGCACGACATTTATTGTTGGGTTTCCGGGGGAAACAGAAGCCCATTTTGAGGATTTGTGCGCGTTTGTGACCCGCCATCAATTTGACCATGTGGGGGTGTTTGCCTTTTCGCCGGAGGAGGGCACCCCGGCGGCCACCCTGCCCGACCCGGTTCCCCCCAAGGTGAAAAAACAACGACGCGATCGCCTAATGGCCCTGCAACAGGAGATTGCCCGGACCCGCAACGCCCAGGAGGTGGGGAAAGTGGTGACGGTGTTGTTGGAGCAGGAAAACCCGGAGACGGGGGAGTTTATTGGGCGATCGCCCCGGTTTGCGCCGGAGGTGGATGGGGTGGTGTACCTCCGCGATCCCCAAGGTTTGGGGCACCTGGAGGAGATGGTATCGGCCTGCATCACCGGTGCCAACGACTACGATTTGTTTGGGGAAATTGTGGAATTAGGGCAAGGGTAAATCGGCGATCGCCACGGGGGTATCGGGGCCCGGCACCTCCACCACCACCACATAACCGGTAAAGCGATCGCCCGCCAATTGCTGCAACAACCGGGGCATATCGTGTTGGGGGGAGTCTTCGTAGGTTTCGCGGGCCGCCAGACAGCCGAGGGTGGGGAGCCAGCCTTGAGGGCCCCGCCAACCGCCAAAATGGTTTGTGGCCAAGCCGGAGCCGTGAATCCGCAACAGGGTGCGGCCCTGCCGGCCCGCCCCATAACTCTGGGTGATGGGGGCATGGGTTTGCCAAGAGGGGGGCCACAGGGCTTGGTATTGGGCCAGGGTGCCGGTGAAGGGCCCCTTTTGGTTGGGCAAAAACTCCCGTTGTCCCTTTTCGGTCGGGAAAAACAATTGGATGAGGGGGTATTGACCGTAGGCCAAAAATTCGGCAACCGTGGGGATGGGGTTGTCTTGGGGGCGGGTGGGGTCGGGAATCAGCCCCTCCATCCGGTACAACCCCTGGGGGGTCTGGCCGTTGGTAAACGACCACGGCAACCGATGCACCGACTGCAACAACAACGGCACCGACCAAATTTCCCCATTTTCCTTAACCCATTGCCCCTGCCGATCCTTGAGCACCGTTGTGCACAATACGTCGCGGTTGGGCCGGCAAAACACGTACAGGTGGGGCTGGGGGGCGATCGCTCAGTTCAGCAAGTCGGCCAGGGGGGGCACGGGTGGGGCCGGAGTCGGCTGCAACAAACCTTGGATTTGGGCCTGCCAGCGGCGATCGGGAGTGTTCTGGGCAATCTCCTGCAGGCGGGCGGCCACCGGGCCATGGGTACGGTATTGTGCGGCCACCGCCAACCACCGCGCCGCCAGCTCGGAATTGGGCAGCGTCGCTTCCGGCAACAGGGCGGCGATCGCCTCGATCAGCCAGGGCTCTTGGGGCTCCAACACCGCTACCGCCCACAACACCCTTTGCCAGTGGGCGGTTTGGGTGAAGGGATAGCGCCGGCGATCGAAGGATTCGGGCAGCACCCAGCGGGCTTGTTCTTGCCGTTGGTGCCAGCGGGCCAGGGGCGTGGTTTGTGCCTGGATCAGGGGGGGGACGGCCGTCACCGCTGCGGGTTGGCCCCCCAACATCGTCCACAGCACCGCCAGGGGGATCACGGGGTGCGTTCTACATCGGCTTTCATGCGTTCGAGGGTGGTGAGCATCCCATCAAACATTTGTTGGGGGGTCAGCCCCACCTGAGATAACTGGGTGGCCAATTGTTGCACCGCCAATTGGGCCGAAAAATCCGCTGACAACTCAAATCGCTTCATAAAAATGCGGTAACGCTCCAGCACCGCTTCCATGCGCTCGATGTAGAGAATTTTGCCTTCGCGATCGAATTTGCCGTAGTTGGTGCCCAACTGCACCAGGTTTTGGTAGTCGGCGAACAGGTTCTGGGCTTCCTGTTGCACGATTTCGGAATCGAAGAACCCCATGGTCGCTCATTGTATCCGGGTATTCTTGATTGTAGCCCAGGGCCGAGTTGGACTCTTGGATGGGAGTTCTTTTAGCCCCTCTCCCCTAGCCGTAGACAGGTGCTGGCAGCCATCATCCCAGTCCCTCTCCCCTTGTGGGAGAGGGATTTAGGGTGAGGGGAATTTGCCCTCACCCAATCGACAACTGCCATACATCAACCGAGCTCAGCGAAACACAAAAGGCACTTGCCAAGTCTGCCAATTTTCTTTGTTGAAGGGGGATTGCCAATGGGCGATCGCCTGCCGTTCCACCTGCCGCCGGGCGGATGCCAGAGCCGGCACGTCCCACCAAAACGCGAAGGTGAGGGTCAACGGCAGGTGGTGGTGTTGGTGGCACCGCCGGTAGTTGTCCATATAGCGCTTGCAGTCGTGGTCGCCTTGCCAACGGCGGTGGAGGGCCCCCGTCTGCCCAATGTACAACACCGCTGGCAGGGCGCCATCCAACACAAAATACAGGCAGGGTTCTCCCCGATCGCCCCGGTGTTGGTAAAACTCCTCCGGCTGGCGCGGCAAGCCCCAGGGATCGGGCAGCGCAGGGGGGCGATCGCCAAACAGGTCGGTTTGCTGGGGGGGCGGTACGAGCCGCAGGGCCCCTTGAAAATGGGCGACCCGCCGTTGCCACGCCACCAAGGCTTCGCGGCTGAGGGCTGGGGCTAGGGTACCGGAGTCTACGGCCGCCGGGAGTTCCTCGAAGAGATGCCCTTGACGGTGGGGGGTGGCACTCACGTCAAGGTTCATGCAAATGCGCGATCGAGGATGGGTTGCAATTCACCCCGTTGGTGCATTTCCATCAAAATATCGCAACCGCCCAGGAACTCCCCTTGGACATACACCTGGGGGATCGTCGGCCAGTTGGAAAACTCTTTGATGCCCTGCCGCAGTTCCGGGTCATCCAACACATTGTGGGCTTCAAAGGGGTACCCCGAGGCCTTCAACACTTGCACCACGGCATTGGAGAAGCCGCACTGGGGAAAATCGGGGGTGCCTTTCATGTACACCACGATTTTGCCGTTCTGGATTTGCCCCTCAATTTTGGTTTGCATCATCACGTTCATGGCGTTTCCTGTCGACAAACTGCCCTGTATTGTAGCCCTTGTGCTAGAGAACGGCTTCCACCAGCAAATCGGGAAAGACCGCCGGTTCCTCAAAGGATTGTTGCATCTGGGCCAACAGCGTTTGCAGGTAGGTGCGCAGTTGTTGCAGTTTTTTGACGTTGGGGCGATAGGAGCCATCGGTTTCCAACTCGAACAATCGCCCCCCCCGCAGTTCCGCGCCAATTCCCGGATCGTCCAACACGATCGCCCCTTCCGGTTCCAACCAGGGCAACAACCCCCGCGGCATTTCGCCTTGCAACAAGTCCAAAATGCGATCGCGACAGGTTTTGATGTTGATGCCCCGGGCCTGCAACTGTTGCAGCAAACGGTTGACGTGAAACGGGGTTTTGGGGTTCAGTCGGCAAATCTCGTAGAGCAGAAAGTAATCGGAGTATTGCTGCCGTCCGAGGTCGAGCAGGTGGCGGTAGCGGGGGGCCACCGCCAAACCGCTGGCCAAAGCCGTGGCATCGAGGGCAAACCGTTCCACTTGGGGGAATTTCTGTTGCAGCCAACTGGAGAGGGTGGGCTGATGGCTGGTTTCGCCGGTGAGCCAAATTTGGGCTACATCTTCCGCCAGGAGTCCCGAAGTGCTCAACAACAGGTTGATTTCCCGGTTGAGGCGCTGCACATAGGGTTGCAAAATTTGCCCGTCAAACTCCCGCCGCAACACCACCACCGGCATTTCGCCCACGGTACCCCGCCACTCCGTGAGGTGGGGGTTGGCCGTGAGGGTCATTTTCACCGTTTCCGCCGTCTGCAACAAATCCTGACCGCCGTTGGTAGCATTTAAGGCCTGCCGCAACCGTGCCCGCCTGCCTGGATCGGCATCCCCCGGATTGGGCAACGTCAACCCGTCCAATTGACAGGGGTCGTTGGCATCGAGGGCGATCGCCCGCCAGTAGGGATACAGCAACCGGGCGGCAATGTCTTCATTGAGGCCGCTGCCGCCGTAGTCAAACCCCCGGGTGCCGATCAACGACCGTTCCGGCCCCCGTGCCAACAGCAGTTGGGTCGACAGGGTGCCCGCATCCAGAATCAGTACCGGATAGGTCAAGTCCGGCCGGGTGTGCAGCAAATGCAAAAACAACGCCAGGGGCTGCTCGACGGCGATCGCCCGTTCGCTGCTGGCCACCAAGCCGGCCCGCAACAGCGCTTCCCGTAAATTCACCGCGTAGGTATCGGGCCAATCGGTGGGCACCCCAAAGGCCACCCCGGCGATCGGGGGCAAACTTTCCGGTAGCCGGGGATGGGCCGCCCCGTTGCCCAACCGGGTTAACAACAGCTCCACTTCTTGCCGGAGGGTTTGGAGGTCGAGGGTGCGTGTGGGGGCCCACTGGATCACCGGCTGCCAGGTCTCGCCGCTGCGGTAGGGCACCCCCATCCGCAACAATTGGGTGTATTCGCTCAGAAAACCGGTTTCGGGGCGGCCAATCTGGTTGGGCAAAGCCGCCATTTCTTCGATGGTGAGGGGATACACCTTCCCCACCGCCACGTTGCTCAAAGACGCTTGGACGGCACGTTGGCCAAAATCCAGCCCCAGGAACCACGGATCGGTGGGACTGTAGGTGTCCAGGGCTGGAGGCAGCCGGTCTTCGATCTGCACCACCGTGCTGGTGGCCGGCTCCATTTCCCAGAGGGTGGGGGCCGTCTCTTCGGTTCCCAAGGGCTCCGGTGCAACCACCGCGTCTGCGGGGACATCGTCCGCCAAATCATCCGTAAAATCATCGGCAAAGCGGTTCAGCTTGTCGTGGTCGATGGTGACATTCAGCAACTCGTCGAGGTCTTCGGACGGGGTCGCATTGGGCATTTCAAACAGATCGGTCAAGTCCTCCAACAAGGCTTCATTGGGGGGGGATACCTCAAACAATTCCCCTAAGTCTACCGGCTCGATTTGGCTCTCCAGGAGGGTTTCGCTGAAGTCTTCATCCCCCAAATCAAACTGCTCCCGCTTGGGCAATTCAGGATCGGTGAGGTTGTGCAGCAGGCTGTCCAGCTCGATTTCCAGCTCGCTATTCATGTCGGCAACGGGCTCGCTCAACTCCAGCAAGGTATCGAGTTCGGATCCGGCCAACAGACTATCCAAGTCTTCGTGGGCGGCCCCGTTCGGCGGTTCGCTGGTTTCCTCGCTTGAATTTGGGAGGAGAACTTCGAGCGCGTCGGTCTCCGTGAACAAATCGGCGGGCAAAGTATCCAGGTCCAGGCTCTGCGGTAACTCGTCCCCAGCGACCAGCTCGGATGCCTCTGTCGCCATGCCCAAGGAGTCAATGTCGGTGGCGGCGGTGTCTTCGGCCAACAAATCGGCATCCAGGGCGGCGATCGCGTCCAACTCCAGCGATAGCTCGGCTGCCGCTTCGCCCATGGTCGGGTCTTCGAGGAGCCATGGGGTGCTTTCCGCGCGATCGAGTGTTGGGGTTTCCTCCCCCAATTCTGTGGTTAGCATTCCCTCGTCATCAAAAACGCCCGCCAACAGGCCTTCTTCCACCAACCCTTCGGGCAATTCCGCCGCCAACTCTTCGGGGGTGCCCGCGGTTAACTCTTCGGTGGGCAGGGACGGCAAGCCTAGCAACGCCAGGGCGGCATCCAGATCGCTCTCGGCAAATCCACTGGGGGGCGGCGTGGGCAAAATTTCGGGCAGGGGAGCCGTGGTCTCGGGATGGGTCAAATCAAACTGCAACGCATCAATGACATCGGGGGGGATGGCCTCCGGAGG
>DMPD01000100.1 GCA_003456125.1 Cyanobacteria bacterium UBA8156
TGGACTTGGGGACGGGCGGGGGTGTGGGTAGCCAGACAATAGGAGGTACCCTCGGGCCACCCAAACAAAAACCAGCGCTGTTTTTGTCCCCGATAAGCCTTGCCAATGGCAGCTCGAGCCTGTACTTCCGGGGGAAAATCGTAGTACAGCCAATCGGGGTACTCGGCAATAGGCTCGGTGAGGGTCACCCCCACTTCTTCTTGGAACTCCCGCTGGGCTGCCGCCAAGGGGGTTTCGCCTTCATCCATGCCCCCCTGGGGAAACTGCCAAGCCCCAGGGGAGTCAAGCCGCTCACCGACTAGAACCAAGCCGTCGCGGTTGCAGGCGATCGCCCCCACTGCAAGCCGATAGGGCAATTCAAGGTTGGCCATGGGATTCGGGCTGGCTCGCAGCCAGACGCACACGTTTTTTCAAAGCCGGGCTGGCGGTAAAAAATGGGATTGGGGCCCCTGCGATCGCGATCGCCTGTTGGGTTTGGGGATGGGTTCCCTGCCGCGGTTTACGGCGGCGCACGCCAAATTTGCCAAAGTTTTGCAAAATCACCGATTCTTCTCGGGTCAAGGCGCGGCTCACACACTCGACGAACGCATCGAGGCAGGCGGCGGCCATGCGGTGGGTGAGGCCATCCACCTCGGCGGCCATGGCCCGGGCCAAATCGTAGCGATTGAGATCGGCCATGGCCTCAGGCAATGGCTTCCAATTCTTCGGCAAAAAACCAAGTTTGCACGCGATCGCTGAAGGTCACCACGTACCCCAGGCGGCAACCGTCCAAAATTTTCAATTCGGCGATCGTGCCCACTTCGCCGACCCGTTTGGCCACTTCGCCGCCGACGCTGTCCCGAAATTGGCGGATGCGCACACGCTGTCCGATGTTCATGTTCAATAATAAAGGTTGTTCCGAACAGCAAGCTTACCACGAGGGGGAGCGGTGACGGTAACCGTCCGGCAGTTGCAGCAATGGAAACAACAGGGGCGACCGATCGCGGCCCTCACGGCTTCGGATTGGGCGATCGCCCGGGTGCTGGATGGGGCGGGTGTGGATCTGATTCTGGTGGGGGATTCCTTGGCCATGGTGGCATTGGGCCACGCCACCACCCTGCCGCTGACCCTGGACGACATCATTCACCATGCCAAAGCGGTGGTGCGGGGCACCCAACGGGCATTGGTGGCGGTGGACTTGCCGTTTTTGACCTACCAGGAAAGCCCGACCCAAGCCCTGCGCTCGGCGGGCCGGGTCCTTCAAGAAACGGGAGCCCATGCGGTGAAGCTGGAGGGGGGCTCCCCTTCGGTGGTGGCGGCGATCGCCAAACTCACGGAGTGCGGCATTCCGGCGATCGCCCACTTGGGCTTGACCCCGCAAGCGGTGCATCGGCTGGGGTATCGCCGACAGGGAACCGATCCGGCGGGAGTGGCCCGGTTGCAGACCGAAGCCGCCGCGGTGGCCGCGGCCGGGGCGATCGCCGTGGTCTTGGAGCACATGCCGGCCCCTGTCGCCCAAACCTTGACCCAAGCCTTGACCATTCCCACGTTGGGGATTGGGGCGGGGCCCCACTGCGACGGGCAAATTTTGGTCACCCATGATTTGCTGGGGTGGTCGCCAGTGGTGCCGCCGTTTGTGAAAACCTATGCGGCGATCGGCGACATCATGCGTCAAGCGGTTCAAGCCTATTGCCAAGATGTGCAGTCCCGCCACTTCCCGGAAGACAAGCCCTAGCTCCTGGGGGTGACCCCTGTGACCTTACTCCCTTTTCCGCTCTGGGAGAGGGGCGGGGAGTCCAGCTATCCGTGCAGTACGGCGGCGTGATGGCGGATGTGATCGCCGATGAAGGTCGCCACAAAATAGTAGCCGTGGTCGTAGTCCGATTGCCTACGCAGGGTGAGGGGTTGCCCTGCAGCTTGACAGGCTGCCGCAAAAACCTCCGGCAACAACTGCCCCTGGGCCAAAAACGGGTCGGCGGTGCCCACATCCACAAGAAGGATGCGGCTTGGATCGGCATGGGTGGCCACCAAAGCCGTGGCATCGTAGGCTTGCCAGGCGGTGCGATCGTCGCCCAAATAGCCGGTAAACGCTTTTTCGCCCCACGGACATTGCATCGGTGCGGCGATTGGGGCCAATGCAGAAATGGATCGATAGCGATCGCGATGGCGCAACCCGCACACCAAGGCTCCATGGCCGCCCATGGAATGCCCGCAGATGCCCGCGCGATCGCCGCGGATGGGGAAATGGGCCGCCACCAACTCTGGCAATTCCGTCACCACGTAGCTGTAGGTGCGGTAGTGGCGATCCCACGGCGCGATCGTTGCATCTACATAAAAACCCGCCCCCATGCCAAAATCCCAAGCATTGGGGTCATCGGGCACACCTTCCCCCCGCGGACTGGTATCGGGAGCCACCAGGGCCAAGCCATACTCGGCCGCGTAGCGTTGGGCCCCCGCTTTGGTGGTGAAATTTTCTTCGGTGCAGGTCAGACCCGACAGATAATACAGCACGGGCACCGGCTCGCGCTCGGCCTGGGGCGGCAAATAAATCGAAAACCGCATATCGCACCGGCATTCCCGCGAGGTATGGTGATAAACTGCGACCGTACCGCCAAAGCAACGGCTAACGCTGAGGCGGAATAGGGATGAATCGGGCATAGAGTTAGGGAATAAAGTTAGGGAATAAAGTTAGGGAATAAAGTTAGGGAATAAGGGAATAAAGTTAGGGAATAGGGGCAAGTCAAGTAGGGTCAAGCAAAGGTGACGACCGTACGGATCGACTCGCCGCGATGCATCAGATCGAAGGCTTCGTTGATGCGCTCGACGGGCAGAATATGGGTAATGAGGGAATCAATGTCGATTTTGCGCTCCATGTACCAATCGACGATTTTGGGAACGTCCGTGCGTCCCCTGGCACCGCCAAAGGCGCTGCCCATCCACACCCGCCCCGTCACCAACTGAAACGGCCGGGTTGCAATTTCGGCACCCGCAGGGGCCACCCCGATAATCGTACACTTGCCCCAACCCTTGTGGCAGCATTCCAAGGCTTGCCGCATCACCTGTACGTTGCCGATGCACTCGAAGCTGAAATCGGCACCCCCATCCGTTAGTTCCAGCAAGTGAGCCACCAGATCGCCATCGATTTCCTTGGGGTCGACAAAGTGGGTCATGCCAAACTGCGCGGCGATCGCCCGGCGCGCGGGATTGATGTCTACACCGATAATTTTGCTGGCCCCCACCAGGCGGCAGCCCTGAATCACGTTGAGGCCGATGCCCCCTAGCCCGAATACCACGACATTCGCTCCCGGTTCGACCTTGGCGGTGAAGAGGACGGCCCCGATGCCGGTGGTGACCCCACACCCGATGTAGCACACCTTGTCGAAGGGGGCATCCGGCCGGATTTTGGCCACGGCAATTTCCGGCAATACCGTGTAGTTGGCAAAGGTGGAGGTTCCCATGTAATGATAGAGCGGCTGGCCATGCAGCGAAAAACGGCTGGTGCCGTCGGGCATCACCCCCTGGCCCTGGGTACGCCGAATCGCTTGGCAGAGGTTGGTCTTGCGGCTGAGGCAAAACTTGCATTGGCGGCATTCGGGGGTGTAGAGGGGAATGACGCGATCGCCGGGTTGGACACTGGTAACGTCCGCCCCCACCTCCACCACGATGCCCGCCCCTTCATGGCC
>DMPD01000336.1 GCA_003456125.1 Cyanobacteria bacterium UBA8156
CCCGCGCCCCCACGATTTTGCCCAACACCAGCCAATCCGTCACGATCGCCCTGCCCGTTGCCACCGTGCCCATGGTCGCACAGGGCACCCCCGAATCCACTCTCTTAATCCATCAGTGCATCCACCAGCAGCGCCAACACCGTTGCCAACACCGTCACCCCAATCCCCACCAACAGGTTTTGGCCCCGACTCACGCAATAGCCCGCCACCGTCCCTGCGCCCAATGCCGCCGTTACCGCCGCCGCCAGCGGGTCCTTTGTTGTTTTGCGATACATAGAATTAAAAAATTAGGTGTAAATTTTGAAATCAAAATGCAATGAAAAGAGCGGCGGTAGCGCCGATCGCCTTTGCCTAAAGTTCAGGTTAGGGGCTAGGTTTTGGTCGTGGGGGGATGGCCACATTTCTTTGGAAAGCACCTAAACATTTCGCAACAAAACCGGGCTGGGGCAGCCGTGCTAGGATGCCAGAACCCAGGGCAACCAACTGGCCTCGCCAGTTCACTCTTACCTACCCTCGCAAGCTCATTCCTATCTGGCGCGCAAGCTCGCTATGGACGGCAACCTATACCCTGCCTTTGGGTCGGAGATTTCCTGCCCTCAGTGTCGCCTTCCCATTTCGGGACTGATTTTGACCGAAACCTACCTTTGCGACCGCCACGGCGCCTTTGAGGCAGACCCGGCCACCGGTGAATTGGTTCACGTGCAATCGGGGCGGCGCTGGCGGTGGTGGCAAGGGGAATGGTACCGCCAACACGTTCACCCGGATGGCCTGCGATTTGAAATTCACTACAGCTTGGACGATGCCTACCGCCTGGGGCAACGGGTCAGCAAAATCCAAATTGCCGAACGGTATCGTTCGCTGCTACAGGGCTGCCTGGAGCGGCAAGGTCAAGAAGAGCGCCTGTTTGGGCTCCAGGTGGAATTTGGTCCCGCCACCCCCGCCTGGGAAGCCGTCAACTTCCAACTGGTCAAAGAACCCGGCCACCCCCACCGTCCCCGCTGGAAATTTTGATCCCCGCCGTCCGTTCCATTACCGACTTGTTGCAAGGCCGTGACAAAACGTAACACACCGGGATTCAACGACGTAGTATAAAGGAGGAGGTTCGGATGCTTCCCATAACAAGCTTCGGAGAAATTTTAGGAGAAAGCCTTTATGTTTGATGCTTTTGCCAAAGTTGTGTCGCAAGCGGATGCCCGCGGCGCGTATTTGACCGCTTCGCAATTGGATGCCCTGAACGCTATGGTAGCGGACGGCAACAAGCGGATGGACTCCGTGAACCGAATTACCAGCAACTCGTCGGCGATCGTGGCCAATGCGGCCCGGGCGTTGTTCGCCGAGCAGCCCCAATTGATCGCGCCCGGTGGGAATGCCTACACCAGCCGTCGGATGGCTGCCTGTCTGCGGGATATGGAAATCATCTTGCGCTATGTGACCTACGCGATCTTCGCCGGCGATGCTTCGGTGTTGGACGATCGCTGCTTGAACGGTCTGCGGGAGACCTACTTGGCGTTGGGTACGCCGGGGGCTTCGGTGGCTGTGGGCGTGCAAAAGATGAAGGAAGCGGCTTTGGCGATCGTGGGCGACACCAACAACATCACCCGTGGCGATTGCGCACAGTTGATGTCGGAAATTGCCAGCTACTTCGATCGGGCGGCGGCGGCGGTTGCCTAGATTGGCTGAGATGGGCTAGAGCCTCGGGGTGGAGTGGACAAATTCTATCCCGACCCAATTCACGCGCAAAATTTATTTGACCATTCAGAGACCATTCAGACCCAAACTACATTCAGAAAACCATGAAAACTCCTTTGACCGAAGCCGTTTCGGCCGCTGATTCGCAAGGTCGGTTCCTCAGCTCGACCGAATTGCAAACCGCGTTTGGTCGGTTCCGCCAAGCCCAAGCCAGCTTGCAAGCGGCCAAGGCGCTGACCGAAAGTGCCGATCGCCTGACCCAAGCTGCGGCCCAAGCGGTGTACAACAAGTTTCCTTACACCACCTCGATGCAAGGGCCGAACTACGCTTCGACCCAAGTGGGCAAGGACAAGTGCGTGCGGGACATCGGCTACTACTTGCGGATGGTGACCTACTGCTTGGTGGTGGGCGGCACCGGCCCGATGGATGACTATTTGATCGCCGGGTTGGCGGAAATCAACCGGACGTTTGAACTGTCGCCGAGCTGGTACATCGAAGCGCTGAAGTACATCCGGGCCAACCATGGCTTGAACGGCGACCCGGCGGTGGAAGCCAATTCCTACATTGACTACGCGATTAATGCCCTGAGCTAAGCTGATGGCGGCGAGCGAGTCTGTGTAGCCCAAGCTCAATGTAACCAACAACCAATTCAAGGGGCCGGTATGTTTGCGCATTCCGGCCCTCCTCTATTTTGACTATGACCTCAGAACTGGAAATGGCGCTGGAAATGGTGGCCGATCTCTGTCAACGTTACGGCCAGACGGTCGATTACCTGGCGATCCGCCTGGAGCAGGCGGAAACGACGGAGTTGCTCTACCATCACGGCGCGCGGAAGACGGCGCAGTCTGGGTGGCTGGGGGGCGGCTGGGTGCGGGTGTG
>DMPD01000146.1 GCA_003456125.1 Cyanobacteria bacterium UBA8156
CGCCCGCTCCAGTTTTGCGCCCCAGGTCATTCGGGTAGCGGTCGTGGGGGAAGTGCGGGCCCCCGGCGAAAAACAATTGCCCCCCAACAGCTCCATTGCCCGGGCGATCGCCCTATCGGGCGGTGCCACCGACAAAGCCAACCTGGGGGCCGTGGGCTACCTCCGCTTAGACCGACAGGCGGGGCGGGTACGGCAGATCGGCGTTAACCTCAGCAACCTCAACGACACCACCCAACTGCAGGATGGGGATTTGATTGTGGTGCCCAAAACCGACATTGCGCAAGTATTGGATACCATCGGCAACACCCTCAGCCCGCTGTTCCAGTCTTTGGTGTTTTTGCGGATTGTGCAGTGAAGGATTTCAGCGACCAGTTGCACTGGGCCATCCGGGCCAAGTATCCCATCCTTTACGTTGTGACCCCCGAAGAAGAGCGAGCCGAAGGAGCGATCGAGTGGGCGGCCCAGCGCTGCCATCCCCCCCGCCGTACCCGCTACTTTGATTTGGTGCGGGGATTTACCGATACGGGGGAAGCCAAAAACAATGTGTTTGAAGCCCTGCAAACGGTCGAGCGCACCGATCCGGAGACCCCAACGGTATTTGTGTTGTGCGACCTCCATCGGCGGTTGGGGGGCCCCCGCTTCGATGAAACCACGGTACGTCAACTGCGCAACCTCGATCGCCATTTGCGCGCCACCCGCAAAACCCTGATTTTGTTAGCCCCGGTTTTGGAATTGCCCTTGGAACTGGAAGACCGGGTGACGGTATTGCCTTTCCCGCTGCCGGACGCGGCGGAAATTCGGGAGTTGCTGACGCAAATGCTGCCGCCCAAATGTCTCCAACTCAATCCCGAAGGGGTGGAACAATTGGTGGCGGCGGGTCTCGGCCTCACACGCGATCGCCTGCGACAGGTGTTGGCCCGCATCCTGGTCGAAAAAGAAGCGATCCGGGAAACGGACATTGCGACGGTGTTGCAGGCCAAGCAACAGCGGATTCGGCAGACGGAATACCTAGAATTTTTCGCCCCGGCCCTGGGCTTGACGGCGATTGGGGGGATGGGGGCCCTCAAGCAATGGTTGCAGCAACGGCAGCGAGCCTTTACGGCCGAAGCCCGGGAATATGGGTTGCCCCACCCCAAAGGTGTGTTATTGCTGGGGATTCAAGGCACCGGCAAGAGTTTGTGTGCCAAGGCGATCGCCCATCTTTGGCGGCTGCCCCTGCTGCGGCTGGATGTGGGGCGACTGTTCGGGAGTTTGGTGGGGCAATCGGAAAACCGAACCCGACAGGTGACCCAACTGGCGGAAACCATCGCCCCCTGCGTGCTGTGGATCGACGAGATCGACAAAGCCTTTGCCGGCAGCAGCGGCTTTAGCACCGATTCCGGTACCAGCCAACGGGTCACCGGTACCCTGCTCACCTGGATGCAAGAAAAAACCGCACCGGTGTTTGTGGTGGCCACCGCCAACAACCTCACGGCTTTGCCCCCCGAATTGCTGCGCAAAGGTCGATTTGATGAGATTTTCTTTATTGATCTGCCCAACGCCGAGGAGCGGGCGGAAATTTTTCGGGTACACCTAGAACAGCTGCGGCCCCACCGATTGCGGGAATTTGATGTAGTGGCCCTGGCGGCGGCCACCCCCAGCTTCAGCGGCGCCGAGATTGAACAGGCGGTGATTGAAGGCATGTATCGGGCCTTTGGCGATCGCCGAGATGTCACCACAGAAGATATTCTGGCGGCCGTCCAAGGAACCTATCCTTTGGCCAGCACCGCCCGCGAACAAATTCAGGCGTTGCAGACCTGGGCCGCCCAAGGGCGCGCCCGCTCAGCCTCTAGCTTTTCCGAGATGCCCGGCTTTCATTCATAGACCACCAACTTCCCTAGCTTTGGACTTTCGCTAGCCATCTGTCGATGGTCAGACCGGACAAGACATCCCAAAAGTCCCTTTCTTCCGTCCTATGGTCAGTCTGCAAGTACCGCTTGATTTCAACCGGAGTGTGAGATTGACTGGAAAAGCCCATAAACATCCTATGAGGCTTCTTCGATGGAGGCATCTGCTCCCACTCTTCCCTGGTTTTCATTTTGCCGAATCCTTTCGGTACATGGCCTACGTGAGAGATAGTCTGACCATTCGTCCAAATCCGTAGGCGGCCGATCACAGGCTTCTTGTCATCATTCCAGCGATACACATTCCAGGTACTGGGTGTTGGCAACCACAGAAAAAGGATAGGCTTTTGCAGCTTCCTTTGAAAAGCTATTTCCGCACACAACTTTGTTTTTCCAGACCCATACTGTATTGAATTTTTGTCGGCAATCATCTCTTTCATTTTTGGATGACAAAGAAGTATTTTTCTTCTCACTTTCCAAAAACCTTCTTGCTCCTCTTTTGTGCAGACGCTTAACCACACAATCAACATATCCGGGGGCGGAGAAACATCTTCAAATGTTTGGGCTTCAAAGGACTGATATGGAATCAAACACTTCTTGAATTCAGAGCTGTCTTCTCCTTTTTTGAGGACAAAGTAGAAATCACCTCTTTCCTCAAGAATAAAGAAGTGAAAAAGCTCGAAATTGAGCTTGCTGTACTCTTGATCGATAAAATTGTGACGATGATAGCTTGGAGCGACAGCTATC